>WTGR01000085.1 GCA_011523485.1 Acidobacteriota bacterium | reverse complement strand
CGATGGGGCACGTCAACAACGCGGTCTACTTCACCTACTTCGAGCAGGCGCGCGCCGTGATGGCGGAGACGCTGGGCCTGCGCCGCGAGTTGTCCCAGGCGGGGCTGGGCGTCATCCTGGCCCACACGTCCTGCGACTACAAGGCGCAGGTGGTGTTCGGCGACCAGATCGAGGTCGGCGTACGCGTGGTGACGCTCGGCCGCACCAGCTTCACGTCCGAGTTCGAAGCGCGCCGCGTGCGGGACGACGCGGTCGTGGCCGTCGGCAGGTCGGTGCAGGCCGTCTTCGACTACGATGCCGACCGGACCACCCCCATCCCGGACGGTCTCCGCGCGAAGCTCGAGGCGCTGATGACCGGCCCGGTCGCGGCCTCGTGAGAGTCACGCTGATCAAGGGCTTCAACCCGGGCCCCTATACCGGGGCCGGCAACAACACCTATCTGCTCTCGGGCCTTGAACCAACCCTGATCGACGCCGCTACCGGGCAGACGGGTCATCTGGCTGCGCTCGACGAGGCGCTCGGCGGGTCCGCGCTCTCGCGCGTGCTCGTGACCCACGCGCACCCGGACCACGCGTCCGGCGCGCCGCATCTCGCGTCCCGCTGGACCGGCGCGGGGTTCTTCAAGCTGCCCTGGCCGGAGCGCGACGGCGAGTACCGAATCGACTGGCGGCCGCTGGTCGACGGGGATGTCGTGCACGCCGGGGACGGCGCCTTGCGGGTGCTGCACACGCCGGGCCACGCGCCGGATCACGTCTGCTTCCTCGACGAGGCGGACGGCACGCTCTTCTGCGGCGACCTGCTGATTCAGGGCGGCACGGTGGTGGTGCCCGGCAGCTACGGCGGCAGCCTGACGGACTACCTGGCGTCGCTGGCGCGCGTGCGCGAGTTGCGGCCGGCCCGCGTGCTGCCGGCGCACGGGCCCGAGATCGACGACGTGACGGCGCTCATCGACGAGTACGTCGCCCACCGGCGCCGGCGTGACGAGCAGATCCTGTCGGCGCTGCGCGAGGGTCACACCACGCCGGCGGCCGTCGTCCGGGTGGTCTATCCGGATCTGGCGACGGAGCTCGTGGGGGCGGCGGGGGAGAGCGTGCTCGCGCACCTGCTGAAGCTGGAAGCGGACGGCGCCGTCCGGCGGCACGACGCGACATGGGAGGCGGTCTGAGCGCCGGAGCGAGTACCGCGATGGGGAGATTCGCATGGAGAACCCGAAGGGCTACGCCAACCCGGAGCTGCTGATGACCCCGCGGGAGCTGGCCGGCCGAATGCACATCGTCACGGCGGACGGCGTGTGGTCGGAGACACCGGAAGAGGGGCAGGACGCGGTCCGGGGTCCGGTTCCCGTCCTGCTGGACCTGCGCCCCGCCGAGCAGTTCTCGGCCGGTCACATCCCCGGCGCCGCGCACCTGGATCTCTTCGGGCTGAGCCTCGTCGACACCGATCCGGCGCCGCTCGCGGCGTTTCTGTGGATCATCGCGCACCTGCTCACCGCGCGCGGCGTCGACGCCGGCCGTCCGGTCGTCGTCTACGACGATCAGTCGGGAATCCGCGCCGCCCGCGCCTTCTGGTTTCTCGAGTTCTTCGGCCACCCCGACGCGCGGCTCCTCGACGGCGGCTTCGGGGCCTGGGAAAGGAAGCGGCTTCCCGTGACCCGGGACGCGGAAGCGCCTGCGCGCGGGACCTGGGAAGTCGGGCGGGACGATGCGCGTCTCGCCACCTGGCGAGAGGTCAGCGAACGCCTGGAGCGCCGGGACGTGGCGATTCTCGATACCCGCAGCGACGAGGAGTACTGCGGCACGCTGGTGCGCGCCCGACGCGGGGGCGCCATCCCGGGCGCCGTGCACGTCGAGTGGACACGCAACCTGGACGAGGCGGGCGCCTTCAAGCCGGCCGCCGAGCTGCGGGCGATGTACGAGGCCGCCGGCGTCACTCCCGACAAGGAGGTCGTCTCCTACTGCCAGGGCGGCTACCGCGCCGCGCACGGCTACTTCGCGCTGCGGCTGCTGGGCTACCCGCGGGTCCGGAACTACCTCGGGTCGTGGAAGGAGTGGGGCGACCGCGAGGACCTGCCGATAGAGACGCCGGCGGGCTGACCCGTTCCAGCGCCGGGACGGTACCGTCAGTCGCTGCCGGAGGACGGGAGCTTCCGGCCCATGACGACGGTTACCACCATGTGCAGCGTTGTCTCGAGAGCGTCGACCCGGCCGGTCAGGCGGTCCACCTTGCTGTTGACCACCAGCACGCCGACCGCGCTGACGAACGAGAGCAGGGCCGTGAGCACCTCGAGCACCGTAGCTTCCATGTATTCCATCATAGCCCGGTACGCACGCATGGATAGCGGACCCAGGGCCGGAATTCGACCGCAAACGGGGCGGGACTCGAAGCCCCGCCCCGCCGTCGGAAGTCGCATGGATCCCGGCCCCTGCTACCAGAGGTAGCGCTACCAGAGGTAGCGGGCCGAGAAGACCATCGTGCGCGGCGGACGGGCGGAGATCACCTGCCCGAACCGCTCGTCCACCTGGTTGCCGGCCTCGTCGAACTGCGCGTTGAGGTCGACGTTGCGGAAC
>WTGR01000173.1 GCA_011523485.1 Acidobacteriota bacterium | reverse complement strand
CTACACCATCGAACCCATGTGACGAAAAAACGGAAGTTATTTTTGCTCCGGCCCTTACGGTGCCGACGTTCGCGGCCTGAGTATCAATCTCTCTGTGTTGCCGGAAGCCCACGTCGCGTGTGCCCTGTCCTCGGGCGACGTCGTCCGAGTGCGCCTGGATGGAATCGAGGTGTTCATCTCCAGCGTTCGAGACCAGGCACAAGTAGAGGCCCTTATCGAAAGTGCCTGGGATACGATGGCCGCCACGGATGACTCCCTCTTGACGACGACACATGAGTGGACACTGCTTGCGTGGGCAAAGCTCAAGGATCGTGACTTCGATTCGTTCATTGGAAACTTCGTGACGCCACCACTGCGAGCGTGGAGGCCCACGGTTCAGTTTCTGCATGGCGGGGAGCCCTGCCATGGCTCCATACTGCTTGAAGAATCTGACCGTACAACTGGTGGCCTTTTCGTGAAGTCCGTGATACGGGTCGACGGATTGAATCCTGCCATAGCCGATGTAATGCCCAAGTATCGGAACCAGTTGAAGGTTCAGTTGCAATCCGTGGGCCTTCGCTTGGAGTTCCGCATCTAGTGGAATTTGCACGATGGAAGTGTTACAGAGTACGATTGGCTGGCAACGCTCGGATGTGCGGGTCAATTCGCTAGCGCCCGCTATGAGTCTAGCGAGTACCGCGAGTGCAGCGGCGGTGTTTGAGCCGCGACTGCCCTCCGAGACGCCGCTGTCTATTCCGGATATACAGCACGCACAACCGCGCAAAGTGTCGCAGCGCGCGTCTGGAATCCCGCTCAATCGGATGTTCAGTTCTTTGGAGTCAACGCGGTTTGCGCCGGACCAAGAGTCTGCGCTGCGCCGGGCACGGGCGCTACACAAGTCACCTCAGATCGTTGTAACTGCGGATGCTAGCGATTACGCAGCTACTCTTCGTGTGCGGGATGACGTTAATATTGCGCTTCGGTTGGTTTTGCGAATTGTACCCGGAGCCAGCGGTGTGCAAGTAAGCATTGTGCATGACATGGAAGATGGTACGACCAATTTCCGTCTCAAGATACGCACGTCAGCAACTATCGGTGAGGTGCTGGACGCCGAAGACGACGTTCATGGTGCTCTATTTGATCGTCTACGGCCGAGCGCCCGTTCGCTGTTCACTGTGAGCTACGACTTCGTGCCCCGACAACCATGGACCCATTGGATTTCCTGAACGTAGCGGATGGGCTCTGCAATTCAGACGCCGAATCAGACCGAAGGACATCTGTCGGAAGGTCGTACTTTGCGCTATTCAATTGCCTTCGAACGAAGCTCGAAGGGATCGCTACGTTGCCGGCGAACGATGAAGCACACAAGGCCGTCGCCTACTATCTGCGGCGGGCCAACAATCGAGAATTAGCCTCTATTGGACAGTCGTTGACGGATCTGCGCGTTAGCCGAAATGGTGCCGACTACGAACTTGAGAGCGTCGTGGATCGTGCTGACAGCCAACTCGCCTTGGCAAGAGCACGGCGGGCGGTCAGTAAGTTACAGGCTCTGGGTGACGGTCGCTTGGCAAACTGCGTACGTGCCGTTCCCTCTTTTCAAAGCGACAGGGAAACACGGTGACGTTGACGCCTTTCGCCACGGAAACTGAGTGCCGGCGGCGCGATGGCGATGGTGGCGAGGAGTCGTTCCGTCTCGGATGATCTTTCGTCGCGGTGGGAATTGGTTCTCTCAGCTCGTTTCCTGCCCAGACTGATTGGGCCCGTAACCGAGCTGCAGGTCGACCCGGTCGCCGGCGCGCTCGAGGTAGCCGGCCTGCCGCATCGCGTCGGCCGCCCCCGAGGGCATCGGGGCCGCTTCGCGCGTCGCCGCGCCAAGCTAGCCACCGAGGCCCGCAGGCCCAGCGGAGTCGATGGCTGCGGGTCGTAGCTGACGGCCACAGAGAAGCCGCGCTCGGCGAACCCGTCCACTTCATGCATCACGAGCCGGCGGATCCGCACGTCGACCTGCAGGCCGCTCGGCCCGTCGGCGAACACGAGGCCGCGGCGGAGCTCGGCGTCGCCGCCGTCCTGCATCGACCCAGCCGACCATCGGCCGCAGAATGAACTACGGTTTTGGCGTGGCGAGGACGCTTGATTAGGTCTTGATCCTTCATCTCTTTACATCCCCGGGGGGTCTGGGGGGGCGAAGCCCCCCAGCGATCGCTGCAGTGGCGTCCTCGGACGACAACGAACGGGGCGCGCGCCGGACGGGCCCGGCGGTGGAGTCGATGTACCGGTTCGTGCTGTGGCTGGTGCCGACGGTAGAGAAGTTCCCACGGCGGCAGAAGTTTCTGTTGGGATCGGCTGCAGGCGACGGCACCTCCCTCGGGTACGAGCTTCTGCCGTGCGGCAACCGGCTGCGCGGGTTGTGCGACCGCCGGCGGGCGGGGACGGCGAGGAAAGGAGAGGCGGAGCAGCGGGTTCGCGCCTGGGTGGCGCACGCGGCGCGCGATACAGCGGTTGCACGGGGAATTGCTGGCGCATTACGATGATCCACATGGAAGCGCTCGCCATCGTGACGGCGATTATGTCCGGCCTCGCTGCGTTCGGC
>WTGR01000707.1 GCA_011523485.1 Acidobacteriota bacterium | reverse complement strand
CCGCCGGCGCCGGCCAACGTCCCGCCGCTGGAGGAGAGCGACGCGGCGCAGCCCACCTCGCTGCGCGAGCGGATGGAGGCGCACCGGAGGAACCCGGTCTGCGCCAATTGCCATCGCCGGATGGACCCGCTCGGCTTCGCGCTCGAGAACTTCGACGCGATCGGCCGCTGGCGCGACAAGGACGGCGGGGCGGACATCGACGCCGCCATCGAGCTGTCGGGGGAGACCGTCGACAGCCCGCGCGCTTTCCGCCGGGCGCTGCTGCGCGAAGGGGACGGCGAGTTCGTCAGGACGGTGACGGAGAAGCTGCTGACCTACGCGCTCGGCCGCGGCGTCATGTACTACGACGCGCCGGCGATCCGCCGGATGGTGCGCGCACTGGAGGGCGACGACTATCGCTGGTCGTCGCTCGTGCAGCAGGTGGTGTCGAGCGATCCGTTCCGGATGCAGCGGATACCGGACGCCGGCGACGGCGCGACGGCCGCGGCGGCCGGGCAGCAGTAGGCGGACTGGAAGGATGCGCACGCCCCTCGATGGCGCGCGCGGGGAATCGTCGCGGAGTTCGCATCAAGGGAGAGAAGGCATGTTCATCAGCAAGATGCATCTGCCACGCCGGACCGTGCTGCGCGGGATCGGGGCGACGGTGGCGCTGCCGCTGCTCGACTGCATGGTCCCGGCGCTGACCGCGACCAGCAAGACCGCCGCGGCGCCGGTGCGGCGGTTCGGCATCTTCTACGTGCCCAACGGTATGTCGATGCCGTACTGGTCGCCGAAGGCCGAGGGTCCGCTCGACGCGAACAGCCTGCCGCCGACGCTGCAGTCCGCCGGCAGCTTCGCGGACCGGATCCTGATGTGCGGCGGCCTGAACGACGAGGCGGCCAACCTGGTCAAGGGAGGCGGCGCGCACGCGCGCGCGGCCGGCACGTTCCTGACCTGCGTGCCGTTCCGGCACACCAACGGCGCCGACGTCTACGCCGAGACCACGATGGACCAGATCGCGGCGCGGGAGCTCTCGAAGGAGACCCAGATTACGTCGCTGGAGCTGGGGATCGAGCCGAACTCGATGCTGGGGACCTGCGGCGGGGCGTCCTGCGCCTACACCAACACCATCTCCTGGCGCACGCCGACGACGCCGCTGCCGACGGAGAACGATCCGCGCGCCGTGTTCGAGATGCTGTTCGGCACGAGCGGCAGCACCGATCGGGAGGCGCGGCTCGCCCGCATGCGCCGCGACCGGAGCATCCTCGACAGCGTGAACGAGGCGCTGAGCGATCTGGAGTTGGTGATCGGCGCGACCGACCGCAACAAGCTCGACGAGTATCTCGACGCGCTGCGCGACATCGAGAGGCGCATCCAGATGGCCGAGCAGCAGAGCGCCCGCGAGCTGCCGGTGGTCGATCAGCCGGTCGGCGTCCCGAGCGACTACGCCGAGCACGCGCGGCTGATGATGGATCTGCTGGGACTCGCCTGGCAGACCGACCTGACCCGCATCAGCACGTTCATGCTGGCGCGCGAGATCAGCGGCCGGGCGTATCCGGAGGTGGGCGTGCCCGATTCGCACCACCCGCTCTCGCATCACCAGGACGAGCCGGCGAAGCTGGCGCGGCTGCACAAGATCAACGAGCACCACTTCCGGCAGTTCGCCTACCTCGTCGAGAAGCTCGCCGCGCTGCCGGAGGGCGACGGGACGATGCTCGACCACACGCTGATGCTCTACGGCACCGGCATCAGCGACAGCAACACGCACTTCTACGACGATCTGCCCATCGCCCTGGTGGGCGGGACGAAGGCCGGCATCAAGGGCGGGCGCTACGTGCGCTACCCGCAGGGCACGCCGCTGGCGAACCTGTGGGTCACGGTCCTGGAGAAGCTGGGGCTGCCGGTCGAGACGTTCGGCGACAGCACGGGCCCGCTCGGCCGCCTGACCGATGTGTAGAAGGGCCGGCGCCGGCATCGTCGTCCTTTCGCTCCTGTCGATGCCGGCGCCGGTTGCCTCCGCGCAGCAGGCCGAGCCGCCCGGGCCGCTCACCGGCGATCCCGCCATCGATGGCTGGGTCCGCACGACGTTCGGCCAGCCCTCGCGCGGCCGAGAGCGTCGAGGAGTGAATCGATGTCGAGACCGCAGCGGCAACTGGATCGGCGAACGCTTCTGAAGCTGATGGGCGCGGCCGGTGCGACGGCCGGCGTCGCGTCGACGGGCGGGAGTCCGTTTGAACCGGCCGTCGCGCACGCGACGGCCGGCGCCGGGGCTTCTGCGGTCGGTCAGGCGTCCTCGCCAACGGGGGTCGATCCCTTCGATGTCCAGGTCAGCGACGCCGACCTGGAGGACCTCAGCCGCCGCCTGCAATCGCCGCGCTGGCCGCCGGATTCGCCGGGCGAGCCGTGGTCCTACGGCACGGACCGCGCCTACCTGGAGGAACTCGTCACCTACTGGCGCGAGGAGTACGACTGGCGTGCGCACGAGGCGGCGCTGAACGCGTTCGATCACTACACGAGCACGATCGACGGGCAACTCCTGCACTTCGTCCACCAGCGCGGGCGGGGGCCGGCTCCACTCGCGCTGGTGATGTC
>WTGR01000631.1 GCA_011523485.1 Acidobacteriota bacterium | reverse complement strand
GCCGTAGTCGGTGATGTTCTTCACCACGCCCTGCATGACCTTGCCCTCGGCGAGGTTCGCGAGCGTGTCCTTCTTCTTCTCCGCGTTCTCCTCTTCGATGAGCACCTTGCGGGACAGCACGATGTTGCCCCGCTTCTTGTTCACCTTGATCACGCGCATGCGCAGCTCCTGGCCGCGCAGCGAATCGAGATTGCGGACGGGGCGGACGTCGATCTGCGAGCCGGGCAGGAACGCGCGCACGCCGATGTCGACCGCGAGGCCGCCCTTGATGCGCTCGATCACGCGGCCGATGACGACCTTGCGATCCGCATAGGCCTTCTCGACCTCGTCCCAGATCTTCATCTTCTCGGCCTTCTCGCGCGAGAGCACGATGTGGCCGTCGCGATCCTCGGTCCGCTCGAGCAGCACGTCGACGGTGTCGCCCGGATGGACCATCGGATCGCCGTTCTCGTCGTAGAACTCCGACAGCGGAATCAGGCCCTCCGACTTGTAGCCGACGTCGACGATCACCTCGGAGTCGGACACCCTGAGCACGGTGCCCTTGATGACCTCGCCCTCGGCGATGTTCTTCAGGCTGCCCTCGTAGAGAGCCACCAGGCGGGCGTGCTCTTCCGGATCGATCAGCTCCTCGTCCGGATCCACGAATCGCGCCGGCTCGGGAGGTTTCGGCGCGGCCGAGGGGCTCTCCGCGGCGCCGGCGGCCTCCACCTGGGCCGCGTCGTCTGGTACGTCCATCATCCTGTTCTGTCCTTCCCGATCCGGCTCCCGCCATCGATGCAGCCACCGGCGCGGCGGCCGTCAGCCCCGCTTCACGCATCCCCCGATGCGCTGTAAGCGCATGACTGTACGTCAGTTACCGAAAGCGCGTCAACTCCCGCGGGCGCCCCGCCGGCGCTCGCGGACAACCTTCATCACCCGCTGTACCACCGCGTCCACCGGCAGCCCCGTGGTATCGATCCGCACCGCGTCGGGCGCCTGCTCGAGCGGCGAGGCGCGCCGCGTCCGGTCGAGCCGGTCACGCGCGTCGAGAGCGCGGGCCACCTCCGCCACGCCGGTGCCCGGCGACAACCGGTGCGCCGGATCCCGCGCGCGGCGGGCCGCCCTCTCCTCCGGGGAGGCGTCGAGGTAGATCTTCACCGGCGCCTCCGGGAAAACCGTGGTCCCGATGTCGCGCCCCTCCATGACGACGCTGCCGGCGACGGCGAGGCTCCGCTGGCGGGCGACCAACGCCGCCCGCACCCGCGGCAGCCTGGCCACGGCGGCCGCCGCGACGTCCATCTCCGGGGTGCGGATCGCCCGGCTGACGTCGTGCCCGTCGATGGCGATACGCGTCCCGTCCAGGTCGAAGTCCGCGCCGGCGGCGACCGCGGCCACGGCCGGCTCGTCGTCGAGCGCCCCGCCCTGCTGGAGGGTCCGCCAGGCGACGGCCCGGTACATCGCCCCGGTGTCGATGTGGCGGCAGTCGAGGGCCTGCGCCACGGCCCGCGCGACCGTGCCCTTCCCGGCGCCGGACGGCCCGTCGATGGCGATGACGTCCGGGACGCTCATGCCCGCCCCCGCGCCGACGCCGTCCCCGGCGATGCGGGCCGCGCCGCGCGGCGCAGCGCGCCGACCTCGGCCGGCGTCAGCTCACGCGCCGCGCCGGGCCGCAGCCCGCGCAGGCTGATGGGACCGAGGCGCGTCCGGCGCAGCCGCCGCACCGGATGTCCGATCGCGTCGAACATGCGGCGGACCTGCCGGTTGCGTCCTTCCCGGATCACGATGCGCACGCGCGCCTCGGCGGTCCGTCCCGGCGCGCCGCCGCGCAGCATCCGCACCTCGGCGGGCGCGGTCGGGCGGCCGTCGATCTCGACGCCGGCAGCGAGGCGGCGCAGCCGCGCGACGCTCGGCACGCCGCGCACGGTCGCTTCGTAGACGCGGGCGACCCCGTGGCGCGGGTGTGTCAGAACGGCGGCCAGGGCCCCGTCGTTGGTCAACAGCAGCAGCCCCTCGGACTCGTAGTCCAGCCGGCCCACCGGATAGACGTACTCCCGCACCTCGGGAACCAGATCCAGCACCGTCTTCCGCCGGTGGGGATCGCTCCGCGTGGTGACGTAGCCGCGCGGCTTGTGCAGCACGACGTACCGGCGCCGCACCTCCCGCGCGATCCGCCGCCCGTCGACGCGCACGTCGTCCCGCGCCGGGTCCGCGCGCGTGCCCTGCTCCCGCACGGTCCGTCCGTTCACCGTCACGCGGCCGTCCGCGATGAGCTGCTCGGCCGCCCGCCGGGAGGCGACCCCGGCCGCCGACAGCAGCTTCTGCAGTCGCACGAGCCCCCGGAGAGGGATCGCCGGCCCGACCGTCGGTTCAGCAGCAGGCATGCCGGGTGCGAGGACTCAGTGGACCTTCCCGGAGCCGGCTTCCGGCCCCGGGACGCTTCCGGGCGGCGGCTCGAAGGGCAGCGCCGCGTCCCGCGGATCGTCGGCGGCGAGGGCCGGCGGCACCTCCATCCCCAGCGCCTCGGCCATGTCCTCCACCTTCGGCAGATCGGTCAGGTCCTTCAACCCGAAGCGATCGAGAAACTCGCGCGTGGTGGCGTACAGGAACGGCCGGCCGATCACCGCCTTGCGCCCGACCACCTTGACCAGGCGCCGGTCCACCAGCGTACCGATTACCCCGGAGGTGTTGACGCCCCGGATCTCGGCGATTTCCGGTCCGGTGACCGGCTGCCGGTAGGCGATGACGGCCAGCGTCTCGAGCGCCTGCACCGAGAGGCGCTGGCTGGAATGCTCGTGGAACAGCCGCCGCACCCGGTCGTGCAACTCGGGCCGGGTGACGATCTGATAGCCGCCGGCCACCTCGACCAGTTGCAGGCCGCCCGGCCTGTCGCCCCAGTCCCGGCGAAGTGCGGCCAGCGCCTCCTCGACGTGCTCGCGCGGCTCGTCGTCGAGCGTCTTCAGCAGGATCTTCAGCGTCAGCGGGTCCGGCGACGCGAATATCAATGCCTCGATGGTCGCCTTCAGGTCCGCCAGCGCGTCGATCACCCCGGCTCCTCCCCGACGTCGTCGTTCGAGTCCGTGCCGCCGGACGCCGCCTCTGCCGCCGGCGCCGGCGCGGGCTCGCTCAGGTAGATCCGCATCGGCCCGCAGACACGGGCCTGGAGCACGCGAATCAACCGGGTCCGGATCAGTTCCAGCGTAGCGAGAAACGTCACGATGATCTCCTGCCGGGACGACACGTCGGCGAACAGGTCGTCGAATCCGCATGGGCCGCCCTGCGCCAGCCGGCCCAGCATGTCCTCCATGCGGGCCTCGATCGAGATCACGTCCGCCGGCAGCGGAACGCTGTTCTGCCGGTCCCGCGACCGCGCCAGGACCGCCTGGAAGGCCTGCAGCAGGCTGAACAGATCGACCTCGAGCTCGCGCTCGAACGGGGCGCCGGCAATCTCGTCGACCCGTTCGTCGGGGCGGGTCCACTGCGCGCTGCGCACGGTCTCGCACTCGTGCAGCATCTCCGCCGCGGCCTTGAACCGCTGGTGATCGAGCAGGCGCTGCACCAGCGCTTCGCGGGGATCCTCCTCTTCCGCGTCGGCCTCCGCGCAGGCCTCCACGCGCGGCACGAGCATCCGCGACTTGATGTGGATCAACGTCGCCGCCATCACCAGGAACTCGCCGGCCACGTCCAGGTTGATCTCCCGCATCAGATCCAGGTACTCCAGATACTGCTGCGAGATCAGCGCGATGGGAATGTCGTAGACGTCCACCTCGTTCTTCTTGATGAGGTGAATCAGGAGGTCGAGGGGCCCTTCGAAATTGGTGAGCCGGACCGGGTAGTCCGCCAGAATCGACTCGAAGCCGGGCGGCGCGTCCGGATCGACGCCGGCGACCGCCGCGTCCGTCACGTCCGCGTCGCGTTCGGCCATGTGGGTCGACCCCGCTTCCTCACCCCTGCCCCGCGCGGTACCGCAGCCCCACCGCGTCGCGCACCCGCTCCATCGTGTCGCGGGCCGTCGTCCGGGCGCGCGCGGAGCCGTCCTGCAGGATCTCACGAATCCGGCCGGGCCGGGCCAGAATCTCGGCCCGCCGCTCCCGCAACGGATCCAGGCGCGCGTTGATCGCGTCGGCCAGGGCCACCTTCACCTCGACGTCGCCGACCGTGCCCGCCCGATAGCGCGCCTTGAAGTCGTCCACCTGGGCGGTGTCGGGGTTGAAGGCGTCGTGGTAGATGAACACCGGATTGCCCTCGACCGTGCCGGGGATGTCGGCCCGGACGCGCTTCGGATCCGTGAACATGCGCATCACCTTCTTGCGCACCGTCTTCGCGTCGTCCGCCATGTCGATGGTATTGGCGTAGCTCTTCGACATCTTGCGGTTGTCGAGGCCCGGCAGGCGCGGAAAGTGCGTCAGCAGGGGCTGCGGCTCGACGAAGACCTCGCCGAAGAACTGGTGAAAGCGGCGCACCGCCTCGCGCGACAGCTCCAGGTGCGGCACCTGGTCGTCGCCGACGGGAACGTACCGCGCGTCGTAGATGATGACGTCGGCGGTCTGCAGCAGCGGATAGCCCAGGAAGCCTATCGACGACAGGTCGCGCTCCGCCAACTGGTCGATCTGCTCCTTGTAGGTCGGCACCCGCTCGAGCCAGGGGATCGGCACCACCATCTGCAGCAGCAGGTACAGCTCCGCGTGCTCCGGCACCAGCGACTGCACGAACAGCGTGCTCCGCTCCGGATCGACGCCGGCCGCGATCCAGTCGGCGACGTTGTCGTACGCGTATCCCGTCAGCCCCGAGGTATCGGCGAACTCGCTGGTCAGGGCGTGCCAGTCCGCGACGAAGTACATGCAGTCGTAGTCGGCCTGCAGATCCGCCCACTTGCCGAGGGCGCCGGCCAGATGCCCCAGGTGCAGCCTGCCCGTGGGACGCATCCCGGAAACGACGCGCGGCTTCGCTCTATCGGCCATCTGCGGAATCCGCGGGAGTGATGACGACGCGGCCTCCGCGCGCGACGCGTGGCGCACCGTCAGCGGGACAGCGAGAGGAGGAACGGACGACCGAGCGGCCGCCATCGACGCCCACCGGCCATCAGCATACGGCAGCAGCCGCCGCCGCGCAAGGCGCCGGGCCAGGACCCCGCCGGGGCGGTCTGCTGGGTGATGACCATTTCTGACTATTCGTGGCGAACGCACGCCGCCGCCTCTCCGCTACCCTGGAAGTTATGGACATCGAGGAGGCCGACCATGTTCGAGATCCGACCGTCGACGCGGAATCTGATTTCCCTGGCGGCAGCCCTATCGGTGACCGGCTGCGGATACGCCGTTCGGGATGCCGTGCAGACATCCGGTGCAGCCTGCCCGTGGGACGCATCCCGGAAACGACGCGCGGCTTCGCTCTATCGGCCATCTGCGGAATCCGCGGGAGTGATGACGACGCGGCCTCCGCGCGCGACGCGTGGCGCACCGTCAGCGGGACAGCGAGAGGAGGAACGGACGACCGAGCGGCCGCCATCGACGCCCACCGGCCATCAGCATACGGCAGCAGCCGCCGCCGCGCAAGGCGCCGGGCCAGGACCCCGCCGGGGCGGTCTGCTGGGTGATGACCATTTCTGACTATTCGTGGCGAACGCACGCCGCCGCCTCTCCGCTACCCTGGAAGTTATGGACATCGAGGAGGCCGACCATGTTCGAGATCCGACCGTCGACGCGGAATCTGATTTCCCTGGCGGCAGCCCTATCGGTGACCGGCTGCGGATACGCCGTTCGGGATGCCGTGCAGACATCCGGCGAGGCCGCGCAACGGGCCGGACGGCACTGGGAAGGCTCGCGGGCGGCACTGGAACTGGCGGAGGAAGCGAGGGACTCGGCGCGCGGGGCGGCGGCGGCCGCGGCGGCCCCTCCCTCCTTCCTGCGAGACCGCAACGACTTTCTCGACAATCGCGCGGATGACGCCCGCGGGCACGCCGAGGACGCCGAAGCCCGGGCGAACGATGCGGCGGACCACGCGGACGATATCGAGGATCGAGCAGGGGACGCCGAACGGGCCGCCGAGCGGGCATTCGGGTGGCTGGGCGGCAGGGGCTTCCGGGCAATCGAAGCGGGGTACGCCGACTGCAACCAGTATCCCGGCAGCCGGGCGTTCGACGACCAGCCGCAAGCTTGCGACCAGGCGAACGAGGCGCGCGCCCTGGCGGAGCTCGTGCGCTGGCAGGCGCGGCGGGCGCGGACGACTGCGGACCACGCCGGCGCCCTGGCCGAGGAGGCCCGGGCGGCGTCCCGGGCGGCGGACGCCGAACGGCTGACCGGACCCCGGCGAACCAGGCTGCAGCGGGAGGCCGAGACCAGTCGGGCGCACGCGGCGGACCGGCTCGTCGCGGTAAACGCAGAGTACGCGAGCCAGGACCGGGAATGGTCGCAACTGGTGGTGCGCGCACGCGAATGGCTGGCTGCGGCCGAGCGGCGGTACGCGGCCGTCAGCGGAGCCCGGCGACTCGCGGCGCAGGCAATCCTCGGCCGCTTGCCGGGAGCGTCTGCGATCACCGCGGCAAGGATCGAAGGGACGACGACCCGCGAGGTCCCGCAGGTGTCGGTCCCGCCGGTCCGCGTCGACCGCACTTCCCGCGGCACTGCGCCGGGTCCGAGCCCCCCCACCGGGCCCCTGGCGAGTTCCGGTCCGGTTGCGGCACCAGTCGAGGCCGCAAGCGACAGCCCATCTGCCACTCGGCGCCCGACGCGAGCGGCAGCAGCCGACGACGGCGCCGCCGGCGTGCCGTTCGGCGCCGACGACTTTCTCGCCTGGATGAACGGCGTCGGAACGGAAGCAGACGCCGCCGAGGCCGCTGCCGACGACGCCGAGGCGACCAGCCGGGCCCAGGGCCCCTGGCTGACACGGAAGGGCAACTGCGTCGTTCACCTGCACCATCTCAACCGGGCGGCGGAACGCGTCGTGGCCCTCACCATCGGCGACGCCCGACCGCCCGGGGTGACCGCCGAGGCCGGCGAAGCGACCCACGCCGGTCTCGCGCAACGCATCGAGACCGCGCGCACCCGGGCGCAGGCCGCCTGCGACTCCATCGTCCGTCCGCAGTGATGCTCCCCGGGCTCGCCAGGCGCGTCGCGACGGTAAAGGGACCAAGGCCGTTGGACAATCGAAGCGGAGGAAGCCTGTATTCATCACCGCACTCGTCCCCACCTGTCGAGCGGAGACTGCATGAGATGGTCGAGGAGTCCTCAGAGCACGCGAAGAATCGTACTGCTCAGCCTATTTGCCCGCTCCACCACGTCGGCCTTGTCGACCCCGGTGCGCACGGCGCGCACGAGTTCCAGCACCTTCTTGCCCAGAAACGCTGGAACGTCGCTCGTTTCGACGTGCAACTCCAAAGCGTCGGCAGATTCCTCCACATCCCCTCCCAGGAAGGAGCTTGTCGTGAGTTCGAGCAACAATCGGCCAAGCGTGTACCAGCGCTGTTGCTCCCTCGTGGCATGGCTCCTCACGATCCCGGTGACGGAGCTCATCGCACGGCTGTAGCTCTCCAGCGCCGACACGACGACCTCCCGCTCAGGCTCGCCGCCGTTTCCCGAATTCAATACACCCGCGACCCTCCGAATCTCTGCGCACTTCGGCATACTCGACGGAATAACCTCGGCGAGGACGTGAAGGAAATCCTCCAGGTCCTTGTCGGCCCCGGCACGCGGCGGCACGGGCAGCAGGTTCAGCCTGTTCCCGACTCCGCAACCCAGCACGAAGAACTCCTTGATTCTGACTTCGACCACTTCGGGCGTTGCAGCGCGCCCGTCCTGCCCGGCGACCCTCTCGCCGTCCTTGCGCGAACCGGCCCGGCGCACACCCGAGTCGCCGGAATTCGGGACGGCGTCGAGCACGTCAGGCCGCCCAGCCGCGGCCGTGATCTCTCCGCCGTAGTCAGCGATTCTCTCGGCGAAGGGGCGTTCATCCTCGGGCCACAGGGACAGCATGATGGCGTCCGCGACACGACGCCCTACGCCCGCGTCCTTTCGGCGGACGCGAGTGATGGATGACATGCTCACCGCTACTTCGTTGCCACTCCGCCCGTTACCATCCCGCACCAGATCGAGTTGCTTCCGGCCGAGCTCCCCGAGTCGCTCATCCATCCGCTCCCTGCACAGCCAATACATCGTCCTCGATGCACTCGGCGCCATCTCGCACACCTCCCGCTGGTTTTCGGCGCCACGCGCACGCGCAGCGCGCTGCGGCCGCTCTATCGACGCCCGTCGGCGTCCGCACACCGCACGCAACGGCCGCCTTCGGACCATGGTGCCACAATCGATCGAGCCACCGGGAACTCAGCGCCCCTTCACGGCGCCCATCCGCGGCGACGTACGTCCGCCGCGTGCGACAACGGGCTTCGGCGGCGAAGCCATGCCTGTCGGCGTCCGATCCGTACTGTGCCGACGCCCCAGTCTCCCGAACCGGGTGGCGCCCGTCACGCCGGAGGCGTCCACGGGCAGACCCGACTCGACACGTTCATCAGAGCGCGTCGAGAAGACTCTTCGTGAGGGCGTCTATCCGATCCGCAAGATCGTTCACTTCCCCGCCCCCGCGCACGGACTGCACCAACGCGCGGACTCTGTCTTCCAGCCGCGGCCAGAAATGCGACTGCCCGACGAGAATATCGAGAGCATCCGCCGCCGTTGTCGCCCGGGGGCCATCGCGTCCCAGCAGGACGCTGAACATGCGGAGCGCCCGCAACAACAGGCCGAGCTTGTACCAGGAATACGCGTCCTCGTCGCTTTCGCACCGGACAACTTCGGTGATGGCACTCATCATGTCCACGCATTCGGTCATTGGGAACCCGAGTTTCGCCTCGCCGGGGGCGTCGTGAGGCCTCGTCTTCAGTCGCAGGACTTCTTCATACCGCGATGGAGCGACTTCGAACAGCATCCGGAAGAAACCCTCCAGCGCGCCGTCGTCAGGCCCGCACGGCGGCGGTATCAGGTTCGCCCCGTCGCCGACGCCGCAGCCCAGAACGAAGAAATCCCTGCGACGCGACGTGTTCCGCTCGTGGGCGCCGCGCGTGACGACCTCTTGCGGGCCATGCCCTCCGGTTTCTCCCCAGCCGGCGTGATCGCTTTCGACGTCCGAACCTCCGGTCGGCCCCATCCTGACGACCTCTCCACCATAGTCGGCAATCATCTCGGAAAAGGGGCGTTCGTCGCCGTACAAGGTACGGAGAATGGTCTCCGCATGCTCGATGCCCACGCCTGCGTCCGATCTCCGGGCACGCGTTATCGACGACTGGCTGATGGCCGATCCGCGCCCTCTGATGGCCACCACCAGATCCGCCTGCTTCCAGTCGAGCTCGCGCATCCGCGCATTCATCTTCTCCCTGTCCAGCCAGTAGTTCTTCTCCGACACCCCCTGCGCCTTCTCTCGTGCCCCCCGCAATCGCCTCATGGCCGCACTCCACCTGCGAATCTATCGTCTCACCTTGAAGGCGTCCAGCCTTCCCACCGACCGGAATAGTCATGACTATTCCAGACCATTGCCGCCGACCGTCACTGCCGCGGTGCGTGTCAACGTCGGCTTTCCGAGGAAACAGTCGGACCATCGCACTTCGAGCCACCGAGAACGACGCAGCATACTGCTTCAAGGGAGGTAAGCCGCATGCGAGAGACGTCTTGCGCACGAAAGGCAGAACCACATGAATGCTCGGCGTCAGCCCGGAGGGCGCGACCGCCGTCTACCGCGTCGGAGACTCAGCTACCAACATAGTCACGCCACTCATGGTGTACATGCCCCTCGTTCTCGTGTTCGTCCGCACGCCCGCAATCAGGTCTTGACGGGCAGCCGCGCGAAATGGTCGAGGACGGCGGCGGCGAGCCTGGGGCCGATCACCGGCAGCAGATCCTCGCGCGAGGCGCGGCGCACGTTCGCGAGGCTCCCGAACCGTTCGAGCAACGCCCGCCGCCGGCGCGCGCCGATGCCGGGGATGAGGTCGAGCTCGGATTCGAAATCGCGCATCCTGCGCGCCCGCCGATGGTACGTCACCGCGAAGCGGTGCGCCTCGTCGCGCGCGCGCTGGACGAGATGCAGGGCGGGACTGGTCTTCGGCAGGCGAATCGGCTCGGACGCGCCGCGCGTGAACAGCTCCTCGTCGCGCTTGGCGATGCCCACGGCGACGAGGTTGGCGAGGCCGAGCGTCTCGAAGGCGCGGTACGCGGAGGTCAACTGGCCCTTGCCGCCGTCGACCACCACGAGATCCGGGAACGGTCCGCCCTCCTCCAGCAACCGGCGGTAGCGCCGCAGGACGACCTCCTCCATCGCCGCGAAGTCGTCGGGCCTGGCGCGAGGCTCCCGCGCCGGCGCCGCCGCGTCCGCGGGCCGGGAGCGGGCCGCGGCCTTCCGCCGGCCCCGCCCGCGGGCCGCGCCGAGTCCCTGCACCCGGAACTTGCGGTACTCGCCGCGCTGCATCCGCCCGTCGTCGCAAACGACCAGCGAGCCGACGGTCTCGCGGCCCTGCACGGTCGAGATGTCGAAGCACTCGACCCGGTGCGGCGCCGCCGGCAGGTCCAGCACCCGCTGCAGCTCCTCGAGCGCCCCGGCGTGGACCCGGGCGTCCTCGCTGTAGCGCGAGTCGTAGGCCAGCCCGGCGTTGCGCGTCGCCAGGTCCAGCAGGCCGCGCGTGTCGCCGCGCTTGGGCACGTGCAGCTTCACGCGGCGCCCCGCGCGCAGGGAGAGCCAGCGCTCCACCTCTTCGCGCTCCTCCACCTCGACCGGCACGTGCACCTCGGGCGGCACGTCGTGCGTCGCGTAGAACTGCTGCACCGCCGCCTGCA
>WTGR01000329.1 GCA_011523485.1 Acidobacteriota bacterium | reverse complement strand
AGACGACGCTGCTGCGGCTCATCACCGGCGAGGAGGAGCCCGACGCGGGCGAGATTCGGCTCGGCGAGACCGTGCAGGTCGGCTACGTCGACCAGGGCCGCGAGCTCGATGCGGAGCAAACGGTCTGGGAGGCGATCTCGGACGGGCAGGACGAAATCACCCTGGCGAAGCGCACCGTCGCCTCGCGCGCCTACGTTTCGTGGTTCAACTTCCGCGGGAGCGACCAGCAGCGCAAGGTGGGAACTCTGTCGGGCGGCGAACGGAACCGGGTGCACCTGGCGAAGCTGCTGCGCGGCGGCGCCAACCTGCTCCTGCTCGACGAGCCGACCAACGATCTCGATGTCGACACGCTGCGCGCGCTCGAGGACGCGCTGGTCGAGTTCGCCGGATGCCTCGTGGTGGTCAGCCACGACCGCTGGTTCCTCGACCGCATCGCGACCCACATCATCGCCTTCGAGGGAGACAGCGAGGTGGTCTGGTTCGCCGGCAACCACGCCGACTACGAGGCGGATCGCCGCCGGCGGCTGGGGCGGGCCGCCGACCAACCGCACCGCATCCGGTTCCGGAAGCTGACGCGGGTCTGACTACGCCGTCCCGGCGCTCAGCACACGGTGAGCGTGACCGAGCGGGACGGGTGCATCCGATGCATCTCAACCGGCAATTGGACGTGCCTTAAACCAGCGATCAGCCGCTTGCGTAACCGGCAATCAGCCGCTACGCTGACCAGCAGATGGACACAGCCCGGCCGCTGTTCCCGCGCTCTCTGGCGTCCGCCATTCGGGAAGCTCTGGCGGATACGCCCGTCGTCTGCCTGCTCGGCCCGCGGCAGTGCGCCGGCTCTCCTTCCCGTCATCAAGCACGCGGTGGACCAGGACCGCCGGCCGGGTCGCTTCCTGTTGACCGGCTCAGCCAATCTGCTCCTGACGCCGGCCGTCACCGAGTCGCTGGCCGGGCGCATGGAGATCGTGCAACTGCACCCGCTGACGGAATCGGAAAAAGAGCGCCGGCCCGGTGGCTTCCTGAAAGCGCTGATGACCGGGGCGCTCGAACCGGGCATCCGGCCCCGCGAGGAAGCTTCGGGGCCGTCGCTGGCGGGAAGGCTGGTTGCCGGCGGCTATCCCGAACCGCTTGCCAGGACGCCGCGGCGCGCGCGGCAGTGGCACCGGCAGTACCTGCGGAGCATCATCGAGCGTGACGTGCAGGACGTGGCCCGGGTGCGGGACGTGAGCAGCATCGGCCGGTTGCTGGAGCTGCTGGCGTTGCGGAGCGCGGAGTTGTTCAACGCCAGCGGTCTGGCGAACGATCTCGGCCTGCGCCGGGAGACGGTCGAGCACTACGTCGCCGTGCTGGAACGGCTGTTCCTGGTGCGACGCCTGCCCGCGTGGCGCCGCAATCCGGCCAACCGCCTCGTTGCGTCCCCGAAGGTGCATTTCCTGGACACTGGTCTGGCCGCGACGCTCGGCGGCCTGACGGCCGATCACTGGCTCTCCGGCCGGGAGCGCATGGGGCACCTGCTGGAGTCGTTCGTCGTTCAGCAGCTCGTCGCCCAGGCAGCCTGGACCGATCCCGATCTTCGGTTCTGGCACTACCGCGACAAGGACCGGGTGGAAGTGGACGTGGTCGTGACGCGGGGAGCGAAGACCTGGGGCATCGAGGTCAAGGCCGGCGTCTCCATCGGACCGGGTGATGGACGAGGCCTCCGCCGGCTCGCGGATCGCTGCGGCGAGGATTTCGAGTCGGGTGTGCTGCTCTACGCCGGCCGGGATGTGCTGCCGCTCGGCCCCCGGCGCATGCTGGCCGTGCCGTTGAGCGAGCTGTGGGAGTGGTAGGGACAAGTGGTCATGTCACTCCCCAATCAGTGTTGCGAGCGGAACCGGTGTTCCGACGAAAGTCCTGATAGTGATGCCCTTGTACTCTTCCGGTAGCATCCTCGTCGTCGGCTTGACGTTTACCGATTGCTTGGCAAGTTTCGGACTCGTTTGCTCGAATAGAATCGAATAGTGCACGAACAATCGTCGCTCGTCCAACGTGCTGCCGGATTCAATTTCCCAAATTGATCGGAGGTATTTCAGTAGCGGCAAAGAGCGCCGTAATTGTTCCCTGGGTCTTTCCTTCTTGGATTGCGTCTTCTTGAGCTCAACGAAGACAGCGTGCGTGCGATCGCCAGATTCGACCACAATTAGGTAGTCGCAAATCTGTCTCCATGAACCGTTGCTGATGTTCGGCAAATAGTCCCCGGACTCCAAGCGTATTGCGATGAAAACCGTCGGCAATCCGACGATTCTCACCCGCATGTCGACTTCCCGTGCCGTTTCCTGTAGTTCGATGCCGTCGTTGCCGGTCAACGGCAATACCACATCTGGATTCACAATACCCCGAAGTCCGGCGGCTAATGGCATGATCAATCTGTCTCGTCGTCCGCCAGTCGGGCAGCGAGTTCGTTGGCTACGTTGTTTATCTCGTTGATGGTCTTGTCGAAGTTGGGCATGTCCATGCCGAATCTGTCAAATCCGCACTTGGTGATGCTGCTGTTCTCAGCAACATAGGCCCGAATTCTCTCCGGTGCGATGCAATCATCCTTCGCGTATCCGAGCTTCTTGATTGTCTTCGCCTTGTTGCGAAAGACAGAACTCAGCATTATCAGATTGTTGAGTTCCTTGATGAGGTAGTCGCTGTGGGTGGTCAAGAGCACCTTCAGTCCACGGCGCACGAGACGCGCAAGCAACCGGGCCAGCAGGATCTGGTTGGCTGTGTCGAGGTGACTCTCCGGTTCATCGATGATGATGAGGTGATCTCGTCGGGCTACGTGACGCAAGAAGAAGTACAGGTCTGAGAGACCACGTGCCGATGAGGACGCAAGGTGCAGCGGAATGGCGAACCCGAGGTTGCCGCGCGCGACAGACCGAAAGACGATCGCATTCCGGGAGGCCGTATAGTAGCCCCTCATCATTTTCTTGATGTCGTTGAAGAATCCATCTTCATATACTGCGCTCCTTTGGTTCCGGAGATCGGGAATACTCCGCGTGTAGTCGACGTTGTCCTTGACAGGGCTGGCGTAATGACCCACGGCCTCGTTGATCATGCGAAATGGAAAGTCACGGTCCGTGACGTTGCTGTCACCGTACTTCTGTAGCAGATCGACGAGCTGACTCTTTCTGAAGTCGAGATCCCGGTGGAAGAGAGAGATGCCGAAGCGCTCGGCGGACAGCACGCAAGGATCCGCCGGCAACTCGGGGAGCAGGAAACGGAGGTACCGGCGCCAGAGACGACGCCGTAGCGCGACCGGATGGTATTTCTTGCCTCCCGGCTGGTCGACAGCGACGGTCAGGCTTCTGCCGTCGAAGCGGATCGATGGGGTATCTTCGGTGTCCGCAGGAGCTTCAGCGGGCTGTGTATCCCAAGGAAACGTTGTAGCAACGTCGACGTCGATGGATGCGCCTTCGAACATCTCCGGTGATGAGCTGAAGACGCGGGCCAGCCCGTCCGTGGAAAACCTTCTGGAGAGTGCGGCGATGGTTTCGCGCCTCTCGCCGTTGAGTGCGTCCCGGTCCAAGGGGAGATCGGCGTGACCGCTCTCGGCTATCTGTTCGCTGATCTTGGCGAATACCGGATATCGTGCAGACCAACGGGACGCTGCGGACGTATGGGCTCTGGCTCCGGAGAAAGGAACGGGACCCGGCCAGTCCTCCCACCACGTCAGAAAGCCGTACAGCGTGTAGACGAGGTAGGTTTTGCCAGTGTTGTTGCGGCCGGCGATTATCGTCAGGTCGCCGAGTTCCAGCTCGGCGTTGTCGATGGGACCGAGGTTCTTGAAGGTGAATGTGAGCCCCGGCGGGTCCTTGGGAGCGGAACTGGCCATGACGTCCTACAGCGGCCAGTCCCGCAGGATCCGCTCCGTCTCCTCCAGGTGGCTGCTCTCGTCGCGGATGAAGTCCTCGAGCTGCACGGCCAAGCCCTTGTCGCCGTAGGCCTCGGCCTCCTGCGCGCGCGTCGTGTAGCCCTTCATCGCGTGGGTCTCGGCCTCCACCACCGCTTCCAGCATCGCCCTGTTGCCCTCGGGCAGGGCGACCTCACGGGCCACGGTAGTCGGCCTGCCGCCGAGCGAGACGATCTTGTTGGCGAGGAACTGCGCGTGCATCTGCTCGTCGGCCACTTCCGCGAGGAAGAACTGGGAGAGCTGGGGTCGATAGGGACCGGTGGCGCGGGCGGCGTAGACGATGTACTGGATGATGGCGCCGAGCTCGTCGGCGAGGTCTCCGTTCAGCTTCTCGATCAGCTCGTCCTTGGTCAACGTTGCTCCTTCAACTTCCGGTGTCTCGATCTCACTGTCGCCGACCGGCGGGACTGGCGTCGTAGAGACCACCGGCGATCTGACCGTTCCGGCATTCGAGGGCCGGCCGAGGCAACTGGTCATCGTGGGAGGGTCGCCGCGATTCGACGGATGCCGCTCCTATTGAATTCGAGGGCCAGCCGAGGCGCTTGCTCATCGAGAGGGAGCGGAGCGACCGGACGCGCCGGCCGCCCCGCCCGCGAATCCTCGCGATGCCTCAGTCGACGATCGCCTGGTAGACCAGCGACCGCACCTTCTGCTGATCGTCCAGGTTGATGGCGGGGATGATCTGCGTCAGGTAGACCACGACCATCTCTTCCTTCGGGTCGGCCCAGTAGACGGAGTGATAGGCGCCCGCCCAGGCGAACTCGCCGACCGAGCCGGGCAGGCCGCCGGCCGCCGGGTCGTGGGTAATCGAGAAGCCGAGGCCGAAGCCCTGGCCGTCGCGGAACGGGATGTCGCCCATGTGATCCGAGATCATCGACTCGACCGTCTTGCGCGACAGGATGCGGGTGCCGTTCAGCTCGCCGCCGTTCAGCATCATCTGCAGGAACGTGGCGTAGTCGGTGGCGGTCGACAGCACGCCGGCGCCCGCCGAGAACGCCTTGCGCGGGCCGTTCACGTAGTGTCCCTGGCCGACCATGTGGCCCGGGTCGGGCGCCCGCTCGAAGCGGCTGCCGCCGTCCACCGACGAATAGACGGTCGCCAGGCGGCCGAGCTTGCCTTCCGGGAGGAAGAAGTGCGTGTCGGTCATCCCGAGCGGGTCGAACAGCCGCTCCTTCAGGAAGTCGCCGAGCGTCTGGCCGCTGATCTCCTCGATCATCGCGCCCAGGATGTCGGTGTTGTAGCCGTAGATCCAGCGCTCGCCGGGGTGCGCGTCCATCGGCAGCTTCGCCAGGCGCGCCATGGTCTCGCCCACCGTCTCGTCGCGGTCGGCGAAGTACCAGCCGGTGATCCCCGCGTCCGCCCACGCGTCGGCGGCCGGCCCGCGGTTGGCCAGCAGGCCCATGCCGTAGCTGATGCCGGCGGTGTGGGTCAGCAGGTCGCGGATGGTGATCGGCCGCCGCGCCGGCACCACGTCGTAGCCGCCCTCGCCGTTCGGCTCGGCGACGGTGGTCTCGGCGAACGCCGGGAGGTACTTGCCGACCGGGTCGGTGATCAGCAGCTTGCCCTCCTCCTGCAGCAGCATGACGCCGACGCTGGCCAGCGCCTTGGTCTGCGACGCGATGCGGAAGATCCCGTCGGACGGCATCGGCGCCTGCGCCTCGACGTCGCGGTAGCCGATCCCCTCGCGGTAGGCGATCCTGCCCTTGCGGACCACGATGGTGACCGCGCCGGCCAGCCGGCCCTCGTCGACGTAGCTCTCGAGCGCCAGGCTCAGGCGGTCGAGGCGCTCGGAGGACATCCCCACCTCTTCCGGACTGACGCGGACCAGTCCCTGGGCGAGCAGGGTCTGCGGAACGAGCAGCAGTGCGAACACGACGGCGAGCGCCGTCAGGCGAATGCGTGATCTCATGGTGTTACCTCGACCTTGTGTCTATCCGCGGGTTCGAACCAGATGGAGCGCGACGGCCGCGCCGAACAGCATCAATCCCATGATATCCGTGACCGTGGTCGCGTAGAAGAGCAGCAGCCCCCCTGCCACGGCCGCCAGACGTTCGACCGGGTTCGCCGCCTGACGCAGCCAGCCGCCGAGCCCCATGGCCAGGGCGCTGACGCCGATGGCGGCGGTGCCGACGGTCCGGACGATGTCCGCGAGCGGCGCCTGCAGCAGGACGCCGGCCCCTTCCGGGCTGACCGTGAAAGCGAACGGCACGAGGAACGCCGGCAGCGTGTACTTCCAGGTCAGCATCATCGTCTGGAACGGATTGCCGCCGGTGATGGCGGCCGCCGCGAACGGCGAGAGCGCCGTCGGCGGGCTGACCTCGGAGAGCACCGCGTAGTAGAAGATGAACATGTGGGCGGCGAAGTCGGGCACGCCGACCAGCGTCAGGGCCGGGGCGATCATGACCGCCGCGATGATGTAGGAGGCGGTGACCGGGACCGCGAGGCCGAGCATCCAGACCGCCACGGCCGCGTAGACGACGGTCAGGAAGATGTTGCCGCCCGCGAGATCGACGATGATGCCCGACAGCTTGAGGCCCAGGCCGGTCAGCGTCACCACCCCGACGATGATGCCCGCCGTCGCCGTCGTCGCCGCGACCGACAGCACCCCGCGCCCGCCCGCCTCGAGCGCGTCCACCAGCCGGCGCGGCCAGAGCGCGTTCTCCCGCCGGATGAAGCTGAGCCCGACCGCCAGCAGCGTCGACAGGAAGACGGCCCGGAACGGCGTCATCCCGCTCACCAGCAGCACGACGATGGAGATCAGGGGCAGAAACTGGTAACCGTAGCGGCGCGTCAGCTCGCCGACCGACGGGACGTCGACGGTGACCGCCTTCGTGCCGAGCCGGCGGGAGTCCGCCTCGATCATCAGCACGATGGAGAAGTAGTAGAGGATGGCGGGAACGATCGCCATGACGATCACCTGCAGATAGGTGATCTGCAGGAACTCGGCGATGAGGAACGCGGCGGCCCCCATCATCGGCGGCGCCATGATCGCCCCGATGCCGCTCGCCGACAGGATGCCGCCGCCGATCTCGGCCGAGAAGCCCGCGCGCCGGAGCAGCGGCCAGACCACGGCGCCGAGGGTCACCGTCGTCGCGACGCCGCTGCCCGACACGGTGCCGAGCAGGAACCCCGACAGGGTGACCGTACGGCCCGGACCCGCCCCGCTCTCCGAGCGCCCGAACGCGGCCATCGTCCAGTTGATGAAGAACGGCCCGGCGCCCGACTTGGCCAGGATGGCGCCGAAGATGGTGAACAGGATGATGAAGGTGGCGCACACGTTCAGGGGCACGCCGAAGATGCCCTCCAGCGTCATGTACAGCGTGCCGACGAGGCGCGCGGCGTCGTAGCCGCGGTGCGCGAACAGCTCCAGGCCCACCAGCTCCAGGTACGGTCCGTAGTAGCCGTAGAGGAGGAACACCGCCGCCGTCACCGGCAGGATCGGGCCGACCGTCCGGCGCGTGGCCTCCAGGACCAGCAGCGTCGTGACCGTGCCGAGCACGAGGTCGACGGTCAGCGGCGTGGCGGCGCGGTAGACGAACTGGTCGAAGTCGATGACCGGCCAGGCGAGCGCCGCGATGGCGGCGGCGCCCAGCGCCCAGTCCAGCCACATGACGCGCGGCCGCCAGCGGGGGTGGGCGGGAAAGACGAGGAACGTGAGGACGAGGGTGACGAGGAGAAAGCTGACCCTGTAGATCTGCGGCTGGACGATGCCCACCACCCAGTACAGGGCGTACAGCGACAGCCCCGCGGCCAGCACGGTGACCAGCGTCGCCGTCCAGCCCCGCAGCTTGCGGGTCGGGACGTCCGCTTCGGGGTCGTCGTAGGCCGCGGCCGGCGAGTCGGGTGTCGTCACTCGGACCAGGCGCCCTGTTCCTGGTAGTAGCGGATCGCGCCGTCATGGAACGGAATGGGCGAGCCGGCGGTCGCGGTCTCCATGGTCAGGACGGCGGCCATCGGGTGCACGGCGGCCAGCTCGTCGTGGTGGTCGAACAGGACCCGCGTCAGCTCGTAGGCCAGCTCCTCGTCCATGTCCGCGTGGACCACGAGCACGTTCGAGACCGCCACGACGGTAACCGTGTTCTCCATCCCCGGGTAGACCGACGGCGCAATGGGGGAGTTGTGGTAGACGAGCGAGCCGTACTGCTCCTGCAGCGTCGGGAGCGTCCCGCCGTTCGGCACCACCTTGATCGTCCGGCCGGGGGTCGACGCCAAATCGAGGATGGCGCCGGTCGGGAGCCCGCCGCTGAAGAAGAACGCGTCGATCTTGTCGTCCTTGATGGCGTCCACCGACTGCGCCGCGCCGAGGCTCTGCCGCGTGATGTCGGTCTCGGGATTCACCCCCGCCGCCTCCAGGATGCGGAAGGCGCTCACTTCCGTGCCGCTGCCGGGCGCACCGGTGGAGACGACGCGGTCCTTCAGGTCGGCGACCGTCTCGATGCCGGTGGCGGTGACCGAGACCAGGTGGTTGTAGTTGTCGTAGAGGACGGCGAGCCCGCGCAACGGCACCTCGCCGAAGTCGGCGAACACGCCGCGCTGGTTCGCCGCATCGTCGATGGAGTCGGCCAGGCCGAACGCCAGGTCCGCCGACCGGTTGGCGATGAACTTCAGGTTGTCGACCGTGCCGGCCGTCACCTCGGCGGTCGCCTCGACGCCTTCCACGTTGTCGCTGATCACCTTGGCGATGCCGCCGCCGTACGGGTAGTAGACGCCGCCGGTGCCCCCGGTGGCGATCGACAGGCGCACCGTCAGGCCGCCGCCGCCGTCGGGCGCGGCACACGCCAGCATCGTGGCGCCGATCGCGGCGATCACCGCCAGTGCGAGCGGGCGCCGGCTGTTTTCCATCCGACCGGGAGCGTTCCCAGGGTGTGGTGTCGTCGTCATCTGCCGTCTCCTGTTCACGTGCGCCCCCGCGGCCGCAGCTTTTCCGGCATTCTATCCCGATGCGCCGCTCGGGCGTTGCGACTCCTCGCCGCGGGGCCGGCATCTTGTCTCCGAGCTTGCCACTTCGCCTATCCTGAGAGGATGACGACCCTTCGTACCCGTCTGGCCGCGGTCAGCGTCACGTGCGCCCTGGTGGTCGCCACCGTCGGCGGCAGTTCCGAGCCGGCCCGAGCCCGCCGGGGCATGGTGGTCGCTTCGGACCGCGTGGCCGCGGAGGTCGGCCGCGACGTCCTGCAGGCCGGCGGATCGGCCGTGGATGCGGCGGTGGCAACCGCCTTCGCGCTCGCGGTGACGTTGCCCGCCGCGGGCAACATCGGCGGGGGCGGGTTCCTGGTCCATCGGTCGGCGGACGGATCCGCCGCGGCCTACGACTTCCGCGAGACCGCACCGGCCGCGGCATCCCCGGAGATGTTCCTCTCCGGCGGCGCCTACGACTGGGCACTGCACCACGACAGTCACATCGCGGTGGGCGTGCCGGGCTCCGTCGCCGGGCTGCACCGCGCCTGGACCGACCACGGGCGCCTTCCCTGGCGCCGCCTGGTGGAGCCGGCCGTCGCCCTCGCGCGCGACGGTTTCATACTCACGCACGCACGGGCGGCATCGCTGGCCGGCGTGCTGCCCCGCATGGCTCGGTATCCCGCCGCGGTCGCTGCCTTCTCCAACGCCGGTGCACCGTACGCGGCCGGCGAGCGCTTCCGGCAGCCTGACCTCGCGGACACGTTGGAACGCATCGCGGCTGAAGGGCCTGACGGTTTCTACCGTGGACGGACCGCGGCGCTGGTAGCGCGCGAAATGGCGGAGAACGGCGGGTTGATCACCGAGGCCGATCTGGCCGCCTACGCCCCCAGGGTCCGCCGGCCCGTTCGGGGCACCTACCGCGGTTACGAAATCGTATCGATGCCGCCGCCCAGCTCCGGCGGGATCACGCTGGTCCAGATGCTCAACGTGCTGGAGGGCTACGACCTGCAGGCCGCCGGCTACGGTTCCGCCCTCAACGTCCACCGCATCGCCGAGGCCATGCGCCGCGGCTTCGCGGACCGGGCCCGGCACCTCGGGGATCCCGACTTCAACCCCGCCATGCCGGTGCTTCGGCTGACGTCGAAGGAGCACGCGGCGGGGCTGCGCGCGACCATCGACCCCGATCGCGCCTCCCGGTCCGGTCCCGACACGTTCGAATGGCCCGCGACGGGCAACGAGACGACCCACCTGTCGGTGGTGGATGCCGACCGGAACGCGGTCGCGCTCACCACCACGCTCGAGCAGTCCTACGGATCGAGGATCGTCGTACCGGGCGCCGGCTTTCTGCTCAACAACGAGATGGGCGACTTCAACGCCGCGCCGGGGCTGACCACCGCGGCCGGGTTGATCGGAACACGGCCCAATCTCGCGGAACCGGGCAAGCGCATGCTCTCGAGCATGACGCCCACGATCGTGGCGAGGGACGGTCGTCTGTTCATGGTGACCGGGAGTCCGGGCGGGCGGACCATCATCAATACGGTGCTGCACACCATCCTCAACGTCATCGACTTCGGGATGAACGTGCAGGAGGCCGTCGACGCGCCGCGCTTCCACCACCAGTGGCTGCCGGACGAGCTGCGTTACGAGCGGCGCGGCCTCTCGCCCGACACCGTGAGGCTGCTGGAGGCGCGCGGCCACGTGCTCGCCGCCCGCGCCAGTCAGGGTGCCGCGCACGCCGTCGTGCTCGACGCCGAGGCGGACGTGCTGGAGGGGGCGGCCGATCCGCGCCGCGCGGATGCGGCGGTTGCCGGGTACTGAGCACCCCGCGATCTGCGGCGGGAGGTCTCGGTCGTCATTCAGTAGTGGTAGCGCGCGGCCAGGAAGTGCACGCGGTCGGCTTCCACGGTGTACACGAGTCGGTGCTCCTGGTCGATGCGCCGGGACCATTTGCCGGCGAGTTGTC
>WTGR01000595.1 GCA_011523485.1 Acidobacteriota bacterium | reverse complement strand
AATCGAAGTACTCGACCTCGGGCAGCGACCGGCACAGGAAGGTCTTGCCGACCCGGCGGACTCCCGAAAGCCAGAGCACCGACTTCTCGCGCCACAGACGCTCGATGGTCTCGATCCAATGGCGGCGGAGAACCATACGATGTCAGAATTACATATGGCGCGACCAAACGCAATCTTGCTCGCAATTAGTTCGACATCAGGGTGCAGGACATTCCCGACGTTGACCGGCCGGGACAAGCGCCAGCGCCCCGAAACGCCTTGCCGACCC
The DNA here is from genome assembly GCA_011523485.1 of Acidobacteriota bacterium. Next base: position 2,306 of record WTGR01000595.1, on the reverse strand, counting down.
GGCGTTTCGGCCCATCCCGCCGCTTCATGATCGGCCGAATCGACACTCGTAGCTCCCATCGGCAGATCGAGGTTCATCTGCGCCTGCTCGGTGGTCAAGTGGACGGTGGCGTTGCCGTCGCCGTCGACCTCCAGAACGCTCCAGTGCTGCGTACCGTTCCAGCGCATGATCGACGTCCCCATGCCCTGCGGCAACTCGGTCTCGACTTGTTGCGAATCGCGATACACGAGTTCGGTTCCGGCCTCCAGCTTCCACGTCAGCTCGACCCTCTGCATCGCTGCGGGCTGCGCCGCCGCCGCGCCCGCTCCCCCCAGGACCAGCGCGGCGCACAGCACGGACGTCCGTGCGCGCTCGGCGATTCCCGGGTCGTGACGACAAATGCGGTTCATGGCCACCTCGATTTCCTCGTGCTCCGAATCCATCGTACTCTGTCCCAGGGCCCTTCTCTCAGTAGCCTCAAGTGGTCCCGCGGAGGAACTCATGCGTCTCGCATCGCTCATCGCACCGGCCGCCTGCGGCATTCTGGTGCTCTCCTCGGCTACGGATGCGGCGGCCCAGAGCGGGGCCGGCGAGCGGCGTTCCGGTTGGTACGCCGGCGGCGGCGGCGGCACCACCTGGGCATCGGAGATCGAACAGAGCGGCTTCAACCGCGACCCGCTCTGCTACCCTACGGACGCCTGCTTCGACGAGGACCCGCGGCCCGAATTCCCCGGCTACCGCTGGGCCTACGACCTCGACGCCGCCGCCGGCGCGACAATCGAGCTCTCGGCCGGGTACGTTCTCGAGCGCGCACGCCTCGAGGTGTCGTTCGGACAGCGCAGGAACGCCGTCGACCAGATGTTCCGCAGCGTCACCACCGTCGACGGGACCGCACTCGAGGATCGGCGCGGCAGCACGGTCACGTCGAACACCACCTCGTCGATCGACAACGTCAGGGTCCGTACCCTCGCGGTCGCCGCGTACTACCACTTCCGGGACGCAGCGGCCGCGTTCTCCCCCTACGTGGGCGCCGGGGTGGGTCCGGCATTCGTCGCCGTCCGCGGCGTCCGCTTCTCGGACGAGTACGTCGACACGGCCGGCGACAGCGCAGCCTACGATCCGCCCCTGTCGTCCTACAATGCACGACTCGACGACGACTTCACGGATACGGTGCTGGCCGCGCACGCGCACGCCGGCGCCGACTTCGGCCTGAACGACCGCACCTCGTTCGGCGTGAAGCTGACGTATTCGATGCTGGGAGATATCGCATACACCGGCACGTATCAGCAGCACGCGGCGCACAGGCTGGACCCGGACTTCACGCATACCGACACATTCGCCGGCGCACGCTACTGGTCGCTGCAGCTCACGGTCAGGTACGTCCTGGGCGGTTGAGGCGGATGATGCCCATGCGCGCCCGCACGACCACGACGCAGAAGATCTTGCAGCAAAGGAGAAGGGATGACGTCGTTTCGCGCGTTCCGGGTCGAAAAGACCGAAGACCGGCGGTTCCCCCGCAGCATCGTCGAGCGCGATGTCGCCGACCTGCCCGACGGGGATCTCCTGGTCGACGTGGCATGGTCGTCGCTCAACTACAAGGACGGGCTCTCGGCGACCGGCAACCCGGGCGTCACCCGCAACTTCCCGCACACGCCGGGCATCGACGCGGCGGGCACGGTGGTCGAATCGGCGTCCAGCGACTTCGCGCCGGGTGACGCGATCCTCGCCATTGGATTCGACCTCGGCATGAACACGCCGGGCGGGTTCGGGCAGAGGATCCGCATCCCGGCCGGCTGGGCCGTCCCACTGCCGGACGGCCTCGACGCCCGCACCGCCATGATCCTCGGCACCGCCGGCTTCACCGCCGCGCTGTCCGTCCACAAGCTCGAGGCGGCCGGCATGCGGCTGGACGGCGGTCCCGTCGTCGTCACCGGCGCCACCGGCGGGGTCGGCTCGATCGCCGTCAAGCTGCTCGCGCGTCTCGGCTACGAGGTGCACGCGGTCACCGGCAAGACAGCGAGCCACGACTTCCTGCGCGGCCTCGGCGCGCGGGCGATCCTGTCGCGCGAGGACGCCCTGCAGGGCGCGGACCGGCCGTTGCTGAAGCCGCGCTGGGGCGGCGCGGTCGACACGGTCGGCGGCCCCATCCTGTTCAACGCAATCAAGTCGCTGCGCTACGGCGCCAGCCTCGCCGCGTGCGGCCTGGTGGCGTCGCCCGAGATCCCCGCCACCGTCTTCCCGTTCATCCTGCGTCACGTCAACCTGCTCGGGATCGACTCGGTGGAGCTGCCGCTGCCGCAGAAGGCGGAGATCTGGAACAAGCTGGC
>WTGR01000413.1 GCA_011523485.1 Acidobacteriota bacterium | reverse complement strand
GCGTGCCGGGCGCCGCGAGCCGCACGTGGCACGCCAGCGCCACCTCCATGCCGCCTCCGGCCGCCACCCCGTGGATGGCGGCGACGACGGGTTTCGGCGAGGCCTCGATCTCGTCCAGGATCGCGGGCAGGTGTGCCGCTCCGGGGGGCGGCGGGGCGCTGAACTCCCGGATGTCGGCCCCGCCGCAGAACATGCGGTCGGCTCCGGCGATGACGATTGCCTTGACGGCGTCGTCGGCCAGCGCCTGGGTCACGCGCTCGCCCAGCGCGGCGCGCATGGCGAAGCTCAGGCCGTTGACGGGGCGATTGGACAGCCGCAGCAGCGCGACGTCGTCGTGGCGTTCGAACGTGACCGAACCGGGCATGCGTGACCTTTCCTGGAACGAAACCGGGTGCGACGCGAGCGATTATAGTCGCCCCGCTCTATACTGGATGGATGCCTTCGCAGGCTGCCGAGCAGATCGATCCGGAATCGCTGGTCGCGCGGATCATCGCGGAGATCCAGGCCAATCCGGCCGCGCAGCAGTTGCTGCTGCGCGCCATGCTGACCAACGAGTTCCTGGGGATGCCGGCGCGTCTCGACGCCATCGAACGCGATGTCGCCGACATTACGCGCCGGGTGACCGCGCTGGAACGCGACGTGGCAGCCCTCAGAGGAGATAGCCTGGAAGTCAGGATTCACCAGCGGATTCGTCCGTACCTCAGCCAGAAGCTGGGGTTGCGCAGGCCGCAGACCGTGCACAGTGTCGTCGTCGACACGGACCGCGAGCTGCAGAAGGCGGTGTACGCAGCGGCCGACGCGGATCGCATCACGGCCAACCAGGAAGCCCGTGTCTTTGCGACAGACCTCATCCTGCGGGCACAGCGCAGAAACGACCGAGCCACGGTGTGGGTCGCTGTCGAGGCGTCGAACACCCTCGATCAGCGCGACATCGAGCGGGCACGCGAGTCGGCGGATGCGCTTCAGGCGATCTTCGGGGAGCAATCGACCGCTGCCGTCATGGGCCATGCGATCCCGGCCGAACCGCGAAGACTCGCGGACGCGAGCGGCGTCGAAGTGTTCCTCATCGACTCCAACCACTGAGGCCGCGACGGCGGCTGCCGCATATCCAGCAGGGGCGGCGATCTCATACCCTCCCCCGGTCGACCGGCCGCGAGCCATCCAGCATCGCGTAGAACTTCCCGCGATCCCCGGACGCATCGGTCGTCAGGAGCGAGACCAGCGGGATCACCGCGAGCGGCACGAAGGTCGTGACGTACGACGGATCGATTCCCTCTCCGTCCACCGTGAGGCAGTAGACGAGCAGCCGGTGCAGGGCCGAAGCGTCCTCCGGCGCGCTGAACCCGAACGCCAGGGACAGCTTGATGAGCGCGAACCAGACCAGTCCCGCGCCGTAGCCGACGGCCATGCCCCAGTACGCGCCCCGCTCGGTGGTGCGCGGCCAGTAGATGACGTAGCCGACGGCGATCGCCGGCGGCACCACCATCGCGAAGCCGAACAGCAGCAGATCGAGGATGGAGACAGTGGTCTGGGTGGCCACCACCCAGGCGGCCAGGGCGGCAACGATGGCATAGACGACAGTGGTCGCCTGGTAGGCCCGGAGCCTGCGCGCCGAGTCGTAGCGGCGGGTGAACGGCAGCCAGTCGCGCACGAACATCGTGGCGCTCGACAACAGGATCGGACCGCCGGAGGAGATGACCGCGGCGAGCACCGCGGCCAGGGCGACGCCGCCGACCACCGGACTGATCTCGGACGCAAGCGTGGTCAGGTTGCGGTAGCCGGAGAGCCCGGTGTCGATCCCGTAGCGCGCCGTGGTGAGGATGGCGATGAGCCCCGCCAGCATCGGCATCACCGCGGCGATGATCCCCGCGGCGACGAACGCCGGGGCGATGTGCCGCTCGTTGCGCGCCGCCGCGGCGTAGTTGGTGTAGACCGACGCGGCCGGCGTGTGGATTGCCGCCGAGAAGATCATCGCGAACACCGGCAGCCATCCGGCGCCCGCGAATCCCCACCAGGCCGCCATGTCGCGCGACGCGGCCGACAGGTGCCCGCCGATGGCCTCCGTGACCCCGCTCCAGCCGCCGAGCTGCTCGATGCCCAGCAGACTGACCGCTCCCAACCCGACGAGTACCACCACGCAGTGGATCAGGTTGGTGATCGCCGTCCCCCACAACCCACCGAGCGAGACGTAGGTGGCAAAGATGGCGGCCGACACCATGACGCCGGAGAACATCGACAGCGGCGTCAGGGTGCTGACGATGACCCCGATGACGTAGGCCTCGATCAGGTTGACAATGACGTACTCCGTCTGGACGCACAGGCTCGTCAGCCACTGGCAGCGGCGGTTCTCCCAGCGCAGAGTGAAGATCTCGCCGACGGTCTGCAGCCGCAACCGGCGGTAGTAGACCGCGAAGAAGAGCCCGACAAGCGACAGCGCCAGGAACGTGCTGATGCCGTACCACCAGAGGTTCCAGACCCCGCCGCTGATGACGTCGCCGGCCACGCCGTAGGTGCCGGCGCCGCCGATGCGCGTGCCGGCGATGCCCACCGCCACCAGCACCGTCGACATCCCGCC
>WTGR01000865.1 GCA_011523485.1 Acidobacteriota bacterium | reverse complement strand
CCGCATCGCCGTCCGGTGTGAGCTTCGCGACCTGGTGGCCCTCCCTGTCGACGACCCAGACGAACCCCTGGGAATCGATGTACATCGAATGCGGCCCGATGAACTCGTGCTCGTCGCCGAACGTGCCGAGGAAGCGGCCCGAGGCGTCCCACCTGGCGATAGTGCCCTTGCCCTTGTAGCGGCTCATCGCCAGCGGATGCGCGGCCCAGTGGTCGACGTCGCGGGAAATCGTGTAGATGATCCCGTCGGTGTCCACCGCGACGCCGGTGCCCATCTCGAACCGCATGTCGCCGGGATAGCGCGGCCAGTCGCGGTCGAGCGTATAGGCGTCCTGGGCGCCCGCGATGGACTGCCCGCCGCCCGCCGCCGCGACCACCACGGCGGCGACGAGCGCCACCCGCCTGGATCGATCTCGCATCATGACCACCTCCTCGTCACGCTACTCGTCCACCCTGCGGTACTTGCGCAGCAGCCTGCCGTTCGGCATGTAGGAGAAGTAGCCGTCCGCGTACTCGCGTCGATCGTTCGTTCCCTCGAGCAAGATCGCGTCCCCGTCGCGGACGATCGTGAACCGCCGCGGCTCTCCCCCGGACCGCACCGTTACCGCGGCTTCCCCGGAGGACGGTCCGCCGGCGGTCTGGACCCGCTCGTACGTATAGCTCCAGTTCGAGGCGTCCATCTCGTAGGTCCCGTAACCGACGAACGACTCGAACCCGGCCGCCGTCTCGCGGTGGAACGTGGCCACGACGACGCCGTCGTGATTCGACCAGCGCCCGCCGGCCTGCGGCGGACGGAGCACCTCGCCGTCGACGTGCCACTCGACGAGCTCCCAGGTCCCCTCGAGGAGCGACCGCAGCTCCGCGGGCGCCTCGGCTTGCTGGGCCAGCGCGGGCGATTGAGCCAGGAAGCACACCGACCCGATGGCGAAGGCAACGAAACGTCGTTCAATCATCCGCATGGTTCTCCTGTTCTGTTGCACGGACACGCCATCCATCGAGCCGACGCGACCACCCCGGTTGTCCCCCGTTCTCGACAAGCCAGAGATCACGATACTGCAACGGAAGCGGGAGTCAACCTGGACCTGAACGTCGACCGTCAAGGACCCGCGAACAGGAGTGTAGAATGCCCGGTCATCCAAGACGTCCCAACCTGGAGCAATCCATGAGCGACCGCATCAACCGTTCCGAACACCGGCTGCTCGTCGTTGCCGTGGTGCTGGCTCTGGCCGGTGCGTGGCCGGTGACACCGGCGCTGGGACAGCCTTCGGGGGAGACGACGGTGCTGCGGGCGGCCCGCGTTCTCGACGGGCGGGGCGCCGTGCTGCAGAACCGCGACCTGGTCGTGCGCGACGGGCGGATCGCCGACATCGTTCCGCGCGGCGAGGGCCGCGGCGACCGCGTCCACGACCTCACGGCCCTGACCGTGCTGCCGGGCTACATCGACACCCACGTCCACATCGGGAACCACTTCGACGAAGACGGCAAGGTGCACCGGGACGAGAACGACCCCAGCGGCGCCCACAAGACGCTGCACGGCGCCGAGAACGCGTACCGCACGCTGCTGAACGGCATCACCACGATGCAGAGCCTCGGGTCGCCGGACGACGCCGAGCTGCGGGCGTGGATCGACCGCGGCGAGATTCCGGGCCCGCGGCTGCTGTCGTCGCTCGGGGCGGTGCGCGAGGACACCGGGACGCCGGACGAGATCCGGGCGTACGTGCGCGACCGGGCCGCCGCCGGCGCCGACGTCATCAAGGTCTTCGCGTCGACGAGCATCCGTTTCGGCGGCGTCACCAACCTGACGGCCGCCCAGCTCGAGGCCGCCTGCGGGGAGGCGCGAGCCCAGGGCCTGCGGTCGGTCGTCCATCTGCACCGGTCCGACGCGCTGCGCCTCACCGCCGACGCCGGGTGCACCCAGGTGGAGCACGGCTGGCTGCTCGAGCCTGGGGACGTCGGCGTGTTCGTCGAGAGCGGCATGTATCTGGGCAACCAGATCGACCTGCTCTTCCGCAACTACGAGGAGCGCGGCGACCGCTACGCCGGCGTCGGGGGCTACACGCTGGAGGGGTTCGCCAACCTGCAGGCGTCGCGGCCGGGCGCCCTCGCCTTCTTCCGGGCGGCGGCGGCCACCCCCGGCGTGCGGATCGTGTACAGCACCGATGCCAACGCCGGCAGCCACGGCGCCAACACCGACGAGCTGGTGGCCTACGTCGAGCAGGGCGGGCAGGATCCGATGGACGCGGTGGTCTCGGCCACCTCGCTCGCCGCCGAGTCGCTGGGCATGGAGGACCGGATCGGCGCCATCGCGACCGGACTGGAGGCGGACATCATCGCGCTCGACGGCGACCCGCTGAGCGACCCCGCCGCGCTGGGCCGGGTCGTCTTCGTGATGCGCGGAGGGCACGTCTACAAGAACGGTCCGCCGCGGGCCGCCGAGCGCTCCACGGACCAGTCCCGGCTGTCCGCCGCGGTTCGCGAGCTGGTCACGCCCCGCGGGCTCGAGGAACAGGCCGCCGCGATCGTGCGGCACCAGCGCCCCTCCGGGAGCGCCGGCGAGCGGGCGGCGATAGACCACATCGTCG
>WTGR01000052.1 GCA_011523485.1 Acidobacteriota bacterium | reverse complement strand
CGATGGCCGAGTTGGTCTGCAGGAACACGCGCAGGAACAGGTCGGGCGTGAAGAAGCGGCTGGCGCGCACCACGTGAATCCAGGTGCCGCCGCCGCCGGGGTCCGGATCGAGCGTCAGCCGCTGGAGCTCGTACTCGGTCGAGGTCCGGTCCGTGAGCTTGTACTGCGCGACGGCGCGGGCGAGCACGAAGTCGGCATCGAAGTTGTGTCCGGTCGACACGCCGCCGCGGAAGGACTGGTAGGACCGCGTGTTGTAGCCGATCTCGACGCCGGTCTGCCGGTTGCGGAAGTCCCGCTCGAAGCGCTTGAACTCCTCGGTGTGCCGCGCCGTCGTCGTCCAGCGGTTGCGGAAATCCACGGAGATCGACTCGTCCACCTGCCAGCTCCGGAGCATCCCCGTCTGTCCCCAGTAGACGTCGTAGGCGGAATCGTACTGGATGCGTTCGACCCGTCCGGCAGGCAGCCACACCGTCTTGTTGAAGGCCGCGTCCACCTCCCGCCGGTCGTCGTCGACGATGAAACCGACCACGTTGACGTTGTCGGCGAGGCGGTCGCCCAGGTGCGTGTAGCCGACGTGGAAATGGGCGGTCGCCGAATCGTAGGCAGGGCGGACGAAGAACGCGCCGGCCCCCCGGGAGTACTGCCCGTAGCTGTGGACGAACTGGCCGGTCAGGCCCCAGTTCTCCGTGAAGTACAGGCTGGCGTCGCCGCCGACCGAACCCTGGTTCCGCCCGTCCAGCGTGCGGTTGGATAGCAGGACGCCGACGTTCGATCGCGCCGCCACGTCCCGCTGCACCCGCGCCACCGCGTAGCCGGCGCTGCTGCCGGCGGCCAACGGGTCGGCCCGCGTCGCGAGCACGTGCATGGCCCACGGACCCTGCTTGCCGAGAAGCTTGCCGCCGCCCTCGATATCCGCGATGCGGCGCGAGTAGAAGGTCCGGATGCGCTGGTTGAAGAGCTCGCCGCCCTCGAGGAAGAACTGCCGCTTCTCGGTGAGCGAGACCTCGAACCGGGTCAGGTTGACCAGCTCCTGGTCCGCCTCGATCGTCGCGAAGTCCGGGTTGACGGTGCCGTAGGCGGACAGGTGCGGCGTGACGGCGTAGCGCACGTCGAGTCCGACGGCCCCGAGCGGGGACTCCCGCTCCTGGGCGCGGGAGAGGGCATACGGAATCACCTGGTGGCGGCGCGACTGCCGCGGGACGTCGAGTCCGACCAGCGTGCCCGCCATCGACAGCCGCGCCCAGTAGTCGACCGGCCCGGCCCAGAAGGTGCGCTCCAGGGATCGGCGCCGGCTGCGCCCGAAGTTGATGCCCCAGGTCACGTCGTCGCCCGCCCGGTACTGGATCGAGGTCAGGGGGATGGCGATCTCGGCCGACCAGCCGTAATCGGTGCGCTGCGCCCGCGAACGCCACGGCGCGTCCCAGGCGCCGTCGCTGCTGCCGCCGTCCTCGGCGATGCGGCCGTCGGCCTGCGTCCCGAGCCCGTTCACCATGAAGTAGTAGCCGGTCCGCCGGTCGTGAAAGGTGTCCAGGAAGATCTGCACCGAGTCGTCGTTCCAGATCGGGTCGTCGCGTTCGATCATCTGGGACAGCGGGGGCTCTGGATCCCAGGCCTGAAATCCCGCGTAGAGGAACTCGTCGTCGTAGAGGACGTGGACCACCGTAGGCAGCTCTGCCGGGGCGCCGCGCTGCGGCTGGAACTGCAGGAAGTTCCCGGCCCGCGCCGCGCCCTGCCATTCGCGCTCGGTGACGTGGCCGTCGATGTCGGGCGGGCGTGCGGCGCGCCGGGCCGGGATGCTGAACTCGTCCGCGGCCGTCGCAGGTCGAGGCCCGGCCACGGCCGAAGCGAGCAGAAGCGCAACCGCCGCCGCGCGCGGCGTGTGCCGGAACCAGGTCTTCACCCGCGGAATGATCCCGGCACGCACCGTCGGCGGTCAAACGCCCGGTCTGCTAGGAGTCTGCGCCGTAGAAGCGGCGCAGATCTTCTAGTCAGGCCCGGTTGGGCGGCAATCGGAGCCGCAGGCGACGATTGTCGGGCTAGGGATTTCCCTAGTTCCCACCACCTGGCGGCCGGGACTACCGTGAAGGACGTGGGGAGGTTACCGATGTCCAAGATACTGACCTCAGCCGATCCGCCGGCCGCACCGGCGCGGTGCTACGTCTACTGGCGGGCGCCATCCGGATTCTGGACGCGACGCGTCGCGGTGGAGAAGATCGATCGCCCGTGGTGCGCGGGTATCGACGGCGTGCGCCGGCGGCAGTCCCCGGCGAGAGCCGCGCCCGTGTCCCACACGCGGCGGCACGCGCCCGGCGGCGGACACGCCGGCGCGTGATCCGGACCCGCTGACCACTGCCGACGGGCAGCCTGTGCGGCGACGCATGCGGCGTGGCGCTCGGCACGCGCACAGGCTGGCACAAGCTGTAGACCCGCGTTTGCCCGGTCCGGTGCCCGCCCGCGGGTCACTCGTTTCGCAGCGCGGCGGCGGTGTCGAGACGCACCGCTCGCCGCGACGGCAAGTCGCAGGCCAGACCACCGGCTGCCAGCAGAACAACCAGGCTCACACCCAGCGTCGCGACGTCGTG
>WTGR01000512.1 GCA_011523485.1 Acidobacteriota bacterium | reverse complement strand
CGCGACCGTCCAATCGCCGCCTCGGCAACCGGCAAAAATAATTGTCGTTGATCACCGGCGGACAAGGTCGCCGCAGGCAGCGCGTCTCCGTCTGGACGTCGCAGTGTAAGTGTGAATGAAGAGGGTTCGATTTCGAGGTCAGTGACGAGGCGTCGTTTCCGAAACAGGTGCTGTAGTCCCTCGAGGACGAGAGCGGCGATTCTCTTCGTGCTGTGTGCCAGTAGAGTTTTGCGGAAGTCCTCGAGGGTAGAGCGCACGTTACGCGAGTAGGAAATCGTACGATTGAGGTCCTCATGATCGAGCTCCTCGGTCGCAGCACTTACGAGTAGCCGCTGGTATCTTCTTTGCTCATCGTCGTGATTGCGAGTAGCCTGACGAAGGGAGTCCTCAGCGGATTGCGTCGCACGGGCGGCAGCCTCAAGAGTGCTTGCGGTCTTGGAGCGGTCGGTCAAGAGCTTCGCGATGTCGTGGCTTTCAGGCACTCGTACGAGATCGCGTTCGACAAGGTCGAGTTCGCCCTGGATGTTCTCCGTCCGTGATAGCGCATGGACCAAAGAGTCGTTCGTGTTTGGAAGCCCAGTGGAAGCTAGGCGACTCAACTCATGGCAAACCGAGTCGGGCAACGCAAGCGTGGCGATGGCTGAGTCAAATGTGCGTGCGCGACGGTCCTGAGCGAAGATGTCGTCAACTCGCGCGACAGTGTCGTCGTCAATGGAAGCGTTGCGTAGGTTCTCCAGGATTCTCTGGTCCCGCGCGGCGAGAAGAGCGTGCATGCGACCGGCGTCTCGTTTCGTAGACTCCATCGCTGCGCGGCGCCCAACCTCACGGATCAGCTGCGGGAGAAGAAGAAGTGGTGCCTGAGTCGCCGCGTGTTCCCGGAGCTCCGTTCTCACGTCGTGGAGTCGTTGGAAAAGAACTGCGCGACGCGCTTCGAGTTCGGCGCGCCTCGCATACAGCTCACCGCCGTGAAGCTGAAACCGTGCTTCGGCGTCGGCGAAGCTCTTCCGAGCGATGTCGAGGGAATTCTGGCGTTCGCCGCGCTGGATCACAAGCCGGTCTCGTTCGTCCGCAAGTTGACGTAGGCGAGCCTCAGACGCGTCGATCTCACGTCGATCGGCGTCCGTGACCAATTTCAGACGCTGCCGTCGTTCGTACACAGAGAGGTCCGAAACTAGGCGATCGAGAACATCAATGCCGAGCAAGCCATGGATGCCCGCGCTGAGGGCTTCAGCGCATGTGTTCGGATCGGCGAGCGCGGCGATTTTCTCTCCGTCAAAGAAAACGAGACGGGCAATTCCAACCGGAACAAACTGCTCGACGGATTCCCGCCAGTGGGCTGATAAAAAGGGGTCGCAGGTACCGTCTCTATCCACCTCAAGCTCTTCGCGCAAAGACTTCGGTGTAGTGTGCCAACGTCGGCGAATACGAATATGGCGCTCGACGCCCTCATGTTGATGCCGAAAAACTAACTCTACGCCGGCGCCCTCGGACCGCGGCACACCGTTGTGGATGAGTGTCCGCAAGTACTTTTCGTAAGCACCAACGCTTCGGCTGGCGCAGGGCGCGCGATTGCCGAACAACGCCAACTGAACTGCGTCGAGCAACGTCGTCTTGCCGGACCCATTCAACCCGCCAATGAGAATGACCGGACGGCTTGGAGAGGGCGGACTGAGGTTGAGGACCTGTCGGCCGCGGTAGACGCCGAAATTGCATAGAACGAGTTCTTCGAAGATCACCCACTCGCTCCGTCATCGTTGGCTGTCCGGGAGAAGAGTGGGAGATCATCGGACAGCATCGATCCGATTTCCCTGGAGGCCCGACTTTCAGCGTCGCGGATCGTTGCTTCGCGCCGACGGGCGCGCTCGGTGGCGTCGCGCTCGTTCTCAAAGAAGCCCCGACGAATTGTCTCATCGATGCGGTCAAGCAGCCCGGTGCGGCGTGTTCGGGACCTATATCGCCAAGACAGAGCCAACAAATTTCTCGTGAGTTCATAGTGAAGTGAGTTCTCGCCGCAGAGCTGGCGCAGCTTCACAAGGTCGTCACTGGCAAACGGACTCTCGCTATCGAAAGTATTGCCAGGATATGGCTTGCCAAGTTCTTCTTCGTATATTGCAGGAAGCAGATCCTCGATTTCATGCTTTTCGACAAGCCAAATTCGTCGAATTTCGACGAGCTCGGCGACGGTAACTAGCTCGAGATCGCGTACTTCCTCGGGTCCGTTTTGCTGAACCCATCCCTGGGCGTGGAGAACCAATCGGAGCCACATCGTGCGTGCTTCTTGAGTGTATGGCCCTGGTATCGGGCGGTCGTGGAACAATTGAACGGCACCAGTCTTTCGTCGGAAGTCCCGTAGCGGGCGATCGTTGGGCATGTCGAGACTATTGCGTAACTCCAGCAGTGGTAGCATCCATTCCTTTTCTTGATCATTCTGGATCATTGCCTGCATGGATCGATCTTTTTCGACAAGCGTACATACCCAGCATCCAAAACGGCTGTCTCCGCAACTCGGCGTTGAAGTGTCAACCACTAGAGGGCATTCGCCGTCCTCTGACGCGCCCTGGTACATCGTAAGAAGATCTTTGTTTCGATAACCCCAAGGATTCTCAACCTGCATTAGGAATAGCCAGACGTCGTCATTTGACCAATCTTCTATCGGGGTGAACACGAGGCAGTTCGGAAGCTGAGCATTAGGACTTAGCATGGCTCGATCGCGCTGCCGTTCGTATTTGAGCATGGTGTGGGCGCGCGCGGCGCTTTCAGCCTTCCGGGTTCCGAGGGCGAGTATGGCCTCACCACTCTCGCGGACGACGTTCCGGATAAACCGGTTTGAGGGCCGTATTTTTAAGCGTTCCGTGCACCACCGAAATTTGTGTCGTGGCGCAGGATAACCCTTGCCGATGAGGTTGACCCAAAACGTATCTTCGATCTCGGGCGTAAGACGATGTGCCTGAATTGGTAGCTCTGCTGTGCTGGCAGCGGTATTGATAGCATCAAGGGAGTGAGTCACCCAAGCTGCGACAATGGGATTCTCCACCAAGGTGTCAGTACTGATGACATGGACAGGCTTCCGTCGTTCTTCGGCACGAAGATCAGCAAGGGCGAGCCAAATGAGTTGTAGCGTCGCCGTAGAGTCCTTTCCGCCACTATACCCAACCACCCAGGGAATGTCGTCGGAGCAGTAGAGTCCTTGGATGCATGCCTTGCGTTGCTTGAGCGTTTCCTGAACCCCGAGTTCACGGAATACGGAGCGTGAGTCCGAGAGCTTAGTTGGCACGATGTCCCCGTGTGAATGCGGTCTCTAGTCTTTTCTCGTCCGGCGTTAGTGGTAGTCCCAAAGCGTGTTTGACAGTGTTGGTCGTGAGAATGATGTTGTTAGCCGCCTTGGATACGCGGCCCGCGACCAAAGCGCGTCCTTCCCAGAGCTTTGCGTTAGATCGTGCCCAGTCGATGGTCCGGAGCTTCTGGAGTCGCTCGGTGAAACTGGAATCTTCTTTCGTGAGCAGTACGTTTCCGGTGCGTCCGAGGGCCTGGAGCACGATTCCGTGGGAGTGGATGAACTCCTTGCGGATCTCGGCGGCGGGAATCTCCCGTTGGCGCACCTTTTCCCAATCCGGAAACTGTAGCGCGACTTCGTTCCAGTACCGGGCGGCGAGGTCAGCGCGTTGCTCTGCGGGTATGTCGTCATATCCGGTCATTAACGCGTTTGTGGCAGTGTAGATCGAGCTTAGCGTAAAGAGCTTGCGCGACCGGACAGCAAGGGTGGTGCGTTCCATTTCAACCACGTCGCGGAGGAACGGACATCGGGGGAGCAACAGGCGGACGAGCGTTGCCCGGTCATCACGGTGGTCGTACAGGACCCCGAGGGACGTCGAGGGACGGACGGCGTGGCGATTGAGGTCAGCGAACATTTGTTGGCTTCGTTCGAGACCTCGGTCGATGAAGAAGACGATGGCGATACTCTCGTCGGCGAGGTCAGGGTCCTCGCGGAGTGCGTTCTCGATTGCCGCGCGACGATGTTGGCCGTCATTGATGACGAACCGGCTGTCCATCGGCACGTGAAGCTGACCGATGCGACTGGCGGTTCCGTTTCCGGATATCGGCTGAAAACGAACCTGACCGTCTATGGACGCTGTCAGTGCGGAGAACACGTAATTGTCGCGGTTGGCCAGCAGGTACTGTGTCATCTCGGGAAGGCGAGCGCGGTTGAGGAGCCGCTGCGCGCGCAGTTCGGGAACAAGCTCTTCTTCGTTGAAGAGGAAGACCTTGGGTACGAGCCGCAGCGGGCACATTGAGACGTAGTACTCTCGGCGTGCTTGGATGCCGCGGATCGCGGGGAAGACGTACTCGAAGGTGACCGTAGACGCTGGGTCGGAGGCGTGGGTCATGGTTCCGATGTTCACAGCCGTATGTAAATCCAAAATCCGGCGTACGTCAAGTAAAATAACGTACAATCCGACAGCGGAAACACTCGACGGAGAGCTTGAGCTATGTCTGTGTACCTTGATTGCAACGCCACAACGCCCGTGGATCCACGGGTGCGGGCTCTGGTGGTCGAGTACCTCGACGTGGAGTTCGGCAACGCAGGTTCCCGGACCCACGAGTACGGCGCGCGCGCGAAACGGGGCGTGCAACGAGCGCGGGAGCAGGTTGCGGGGGTCGTGGAAGCGAAGCCTGAGGAGGTGATCTTCACGTCTGGAGCTACCGAAAGCAATAACCTTGCCATCCTGGGGCTGGAAGGAGAGGGACGCCGATCCGGTCGGCGCCACCTGCTGAGCACAGAGATGGAGCACAAGGCAACGCTGGAGCCGATCGACGAGCTGGGGCGACGCGGATTCGAGATCACCCGCCTGCCTGGCAATCCGAACGGCTGGATCGATCCGGACGAGGTACTCGAGGCGGTTCGTGACGACACGCTTCTCGTTTCCATCCTGCACGTTAACAACGAGACCGGAGTGGTCCAACCGATTCGGGCCATCGCTGACAGGCTCGGCGAGCATCCTGCTGTGCTTCACGTGGACGCCGCACAGGGCTATGCGAAGGAGTTCGAGGAGCTCGGGACCCCTCGTGTCGACTTGATCAGCGTGAGTGGGCACAAGATCTGCGGGCCGAAGGGCGTGGGCGCCCTCATTGCTCGTCGACGGGGATTCAAGCGCGCGCCGCTGGCGCCGCTGCACTTCGGGGGCGGACAAGAGAGAGGTCTGCGGCCGGGAACTCACGCCGTCCATTCGATCGTCGGGTTGGGGTTAGCCGCTGAGGTCGCACGCCAGGAGGCATCGGCACGCAACGCCCGTTGCCAAGCATTTCGAGAGAAGGTGCTCCAGGGACTCGGGGCGCTTGATCCGAGGCTTCACGGCGATCCTGACCGAATGGTTCCGCACACGCTGAACCTGTCTTTTCCTGGTCTCGATTCCGAGGCCGTGATCGTCGCGGTCAAGGACTTGATCGCGATCTCGAACGGATCCGCATGCACGTCGCAGAGCTACGAACCGAGCCATGTGCTGACGTCGATGGGTCTGCCCACCGAGCAGGTGCAAGGCGCGATTCGGATATCGTGGTACCACGACACGCCGGACGTGAACTGGGCCGAGGTCGCGGCAAGAATCGCGTCGCTTCGGTAGCGGGAACTCGAGCAAGCGATGGCTGATTCCACTCGGGACATCGGTCGAGAGATTCTGGAGGGCATCCGGCAGCTCAAGCGCGGTGAGCACGGGCGCGTCTTCAGCGCGCTCACCGGCTGCTGCAAACATCCCGCTGGTACTTCAGGCGATGCGGACGATCCGGTGTCGCAGGACAGATACGTCGCGGTCTGCCAGGACCGACAGCCACCCGGTCGTCGTGCCGATGGTGGCGGTTGCGTCGAGTAGACCCAACCGGTCTTCCCGCGCCGTCAGACGGGCGAAGCGCGGGCGTGCAGGGTAAGTCACGAGCGACGAAATAGCTCCTTGCGGTGCAGTACGGGCGGGTTGGAGGAGTGCGTGTAGTCACGAAAGTGGATGTCGAGCCGTGTCAGGTCGGCGACGACTCCGCTTTCGGAGGGCTGGGTGCGCCACCCGGTCGAAGTCCGCGTAGACGAGATACGACACGCGAACACGGCGGTGGAAGAGCTTGACGAGCGTGACGCCGTCGACGGTGCCGGCGAGCTGGCGACCGCAGCCCTCGAAGACCCGCAGCACGAGTGAGAGTTGTTCGACCGCGGTGCGGTGGACGTAGAGCGCGTCAGGAAGCAGCTTACCGACCGGAGCATCGCGGCACGCACGATCCACGGCATCCGGGTCTCCAGCGGAAAACAGAAGGGGGTCCGCTTCGGTGCATCCAGCCCGGTACGATCCGAAGAACGCACGGATGTCGTGCAGCAGATCGTCGGGCAGGGTGTCGAAGAGTTGAGTCAATTCCGGCGCCGTTGAGAGTTCGCCGTCCACCGGCAGGCGTCCCCGTTCGGTGACAAACGCAATGAGCGGCTCAATCGCTTCCTCATGATCGGCGACGAGATCCTGGCACTGCTCGATGACTGGCAACCGCCGTTGACGAGCGACCCGGTTCACGGCGAACGACTGTTCGTCGGAGTCGTCCCGGAAGACGTAGAAGATGCCGGGGCCGCCGCGATGGGGGGCGGCCGAGGACGCTTTCGATCCACTGGCGGAGCTCTTCCTGGGTGAAGAACTTCTAGAAGGTGCGCTTGCCGGTGACGATGCCGTCCCCCAGGAAATCGACGGCAGCATCGGTTGCCTCCCAATCGAGTCGCGCAGACGCGACGAGGAGCTTCCGGGCGAGGTTCCAGGCAGCCGCGAACACGACCGTACGCTCGTCGGGATCTTCGATGACGTTGGCGACGTAACCGAGATTGACGACGTCGGCCGGCATGCGGTCCTGGTCGGGAAAGAAGGCCGGATCCCAGCCGGACACGGTGATTCCCATCCTGTGCAGGTGGGCGCGTGCGGACGCTCAAGCCGGACCCCGGTGGTACACTTGGTTCCGTGTCGACCGACCAGTTGCTCGCCGAGGTTCTCCGCCTGCCGCGCCAGGATCGGGTCCGGGTGGCCGAAGAGTTGTTCGTCAGTCTGGAGGAACCGGACGAGGACGTCGCCGCCGCGTGGGCCGGCGAACTCGAGAGAAGGTCCCGGGACCTGGCTGCCGGACGGGTTCGCACTGTTCTCTGGGAGACGGTTCGGGCGCGGATCATGAACGAACTCGAACAGCGGCGTGCAGGTCGAGCTTCATCCTGAGGCGCAGGCCGAGACTCGGCGCGCCGCCATCTGGTACGACGAGCGCCAGCCTGGCCTCGGCGACCGGTTTCTTGCCAGCGGTGACGGGCACCTTCGTCATCCTTCTTCTATCCGCTGCTCCCTCGTGACTGGTAGATCAACTCTGGCACCACGACCTCCCACGACTCCCGCAAGGCGCGGTCCTGCTGGATCGGGTTGCCGTCGAGCCGGTCCCATCCGATGATCGCGTGGACGCGCGCCCTGCACCGGTCCGACGGCGGGCGGTAGTTCCGGGCGAGCTGTCCCACCACCTGGCCGTTGGTGTCGGCAAGCAGCCACCTACCGCGGTCCTCGCGAACCTCGAGAGGATCGCCGGTCCGCAACGCGCCGATCGCCCCGTGCACGGGGTGCTTCGACGCGTGCTGTCCCGCGAAGCCGAGGTCGACGTCCCTGAGCTCCACCGGCTGGTAGCGCATGTCCAACTCCCGGGGCGGTTCGGTGCGAACGACGTGTTCGCGGTGGACGAGCGCGGGCATGTCCTGCGACCAGTAGTCGCCGCCGCGATGCCGCCCCGGCCAGGGGGCGGCGCGAAGCTCGTTCTCGTCCGCAGTCGACATTCTCAAGAGCGTCAACGTCTGACGGGCGCGGGTCATGGCAACGTAGTAGAGCCGCAGCACCTCGTCCGACCGCCGGCCCCGGTAGCCGGTCCGGTGTTCCCAGCCGCCGTCCAGTATGGCCACATGGTCGAACTCCAGTCCCTTGGCACGGTGCGCAGTCAACAGCAGGAGACCGGTCTGACGCCGGCGCAGCTCGCGCCCCCACTCCGCCAGCCAGGCCGTGAACGCCTGCACCGAGGTTTCCGCGCCGCCGGTCTCCACGAGGTAGTCGTCGAGGGCTTCCGTCAACACGTCCGACCAGTTCCCGGCCGGCTGCTCGGCGAGCCACGCCCGGAGCGCGTCCCCGGTTACCAGGCCGTTGGCGAGCGTGCCGAGCCAGTCGCGCAGCCTTCGGACCTCGCGCAGCCGCCAGAAGAACGACGTGTCCTCGCGCGCCACCTGCACGGGGATGGCGTCACGTTCGCAGAGGCTGCGCAGCGGGTCGAGATGGCGCCAGTTACGGGCGATCACCGCGCAGGTCCGCCAGTCCCAATCGGAAGCCAGTCCCGCCAGGCGGCGCAGCTCGGCCACGGCGGCTATTGCCTGCGAACGGTCGTCGCCGCGTACGCGCAGGACCTGCACCCTGCCCCGGCCCACCGCGTCGCGCGACTCCCAGTCGCCGCCCTTCGGCTGCCTGCGCCGCGAGCGGTCGATCTCGATGGGGTGCTCCGCCTTCATGCGGTTGCGAGCCGACGCGATCCAGGCGTTGGCGGCGGCGATGATGTGCCCGGTCGAGCGGTAGTTCCGGGTCAGGTAGACGGTCCTGGCCTTGTAGTCCTCCTCGAAGCGCCGGAGGTACTTCACCGACGCCCCGGCGTAGGCGTAGATGTTCTGGTCGTCGTCGCCCACGGCGAACAGCGTCAGCTTGCGCTCCCCGCCCGTCAGCGTCCTGCCGGCCAGGGCGGAGATCAGTTGGTACTGCTCCTCGTCGACGTCCTGGTACTCGTCGACGAGGATCCAGCGGAAGCCCGCGAGCAGTCGCTCGCGTTGCTCGTCCGCCTCCTCGGCCGGCAATCCCTCGCCGCGCAGCAGGGCGGTCGCCTCTCTCAGGAGTTCGCCGAAGTCGTCGTCGGCGAGCGCCGGACGATTGGCGAGGTGGGCGCCGGTGAGGCGCAGCGCCATGCCGTGGCAGGTGAGGACGGCGACGCCCCGGGAGTCCGGGCCGACGAGTCCGTCCAGGCGGCGGCGGATCTCGACGGCCGCGTGGCGGTTGTAGGCGAGCGCCAGGATGCTGCGGGGATCCTCCCGGCGTACGCGCAGCAGGTAGGCGATGCGGTGGACCAGCACGCGGGTCTTGCCGGAACCCGGGCCCGCCAGCACCAGGACGTTGGTCTGCTCGCGGTCGTCCGCGACGATGCGCCGCTGCGTCGGGTTGTTCAGGCTCTCGACGATGGCCCGCCAGGATTCCGGGGTGGTCTGTCGCGCTAGGTCCGCGCGGTCCGGCAGCCAGCGGCGCAGGAACGTGTCCCGGTCCAGGGCGAAGTAGTCCATGGCCAGTTGCAGGGCGGCGGCGATGGCGTCGAGCCCGCGGTTGACGAACTCCTCCATGACGTGGATCTGCAGCACCTGTTCCTGGTAGTGCAGTTCCAGCGGGGCGAAGTCCGTGCGGCCGAACCGCCGCCGGGTCTTCTCCACGCGAATGGTCATCGCCGGTCGGAACACCGCGAGGCCCTTGTTGAGGCGAATGACCTCCTGCTCGTGCAGCCAGAGCAGGGCCCGGTCGAGGAGCTTGCGCGGATCCCGGATCCAGCTTCGGAGCTCCAGGTCCGATTCGATGGACTCGAGGAGCTTGCCGAGGGTGGTCTCGACCAGGAGATCCGCGCCCTGGACGCCGGGCTTCAGTTGCTCGCGCAGATGCTGCAGGAGCACCTCCGCGGCCGAGCGGCGCCGACGCGCCGTTTCCAGGAGTGCCGGCCAGTCGCGATTGAGCTTCACGCTGACCTGATCGCGGTCGAGCTGACGCAGGTCGATGCTGCCCGGACCGTCTTCGCCGCGTCCGTCCATGCTCAGGCTCCGCAGCAGGCGCAGCGTAAGGAGCGGCAGCGCCCCTTCGTGGCCATCGTCCTTGAGCGCCTGCGTGACGGGCCGCAGGTGCAGCACCGAGGCCCGCGCCTCGGCATCGAGGTCCGGCGCCAGCTCCCGCATGCGATCCACGAGCGCTCGTTCCAGTCCGACGGCGCTGTCGAGGCGGCGCTGCGACGAGCGTTCGATGCCCTCGTGGATGTAGGCGGTTAGGGTCGTGTCGTTGTTGGCGATGCCGAGCTGCTCGAGGTCGTAGAGCGCGTTGCGCACGCCGTCGCGGCTCAAGCCCGACAAGGCCATCAGTTCGTCGGTGGAGACCCCCTCGTCGATGGGTGCGTTGATCAGCCTTTCGACGATCCTGACGAGCGGCGGACGATGCCGTTCTTCGATCCTGGCAAGGCGTTCCCTGGCCTCGTCGAGGGTGCCGACCAGGAGCGAGGACGCGAATATCTCGGCGCGGTTCTCGTCACGCTGAACCAGGCGTGCGTCCTCCAGCCACGCGATGGCCGTCTTGATGCGCGTGTCGTCGGTGTTGGTGTCGCGCCGGAACGCGTGCTCGTCGTCCTCGAGCAGGATCTCGCCCGGCGTCGCGACGACGTCGCTGTTGTGGCCGCGACCGCTGCGGTCGTTCTTCGTCTTCAGGTTCCTGAGCGCGCGGCAGATGCCGTCGATCTCGGTCCGGGTGAGTCGCGATCGCGCCGCGAGCCCGAACTGGCGTTCCACGTCGTCCGCCGTGTAGAGAAGCACGCAACCGGCCGCCTCGGCGTCCCGACCCGCGCGGCCCGCCTCCTGGAGGTAGTTCTCCAACGAGCCCGGTATATCGGCGTGCACGACGAGCCGCACGTCGGGCTTGTCGACGCCCATGCCGAACGCGTTGGTCGCCACGATGACGCGCAGCCGGCCCTCGATGAAGTCGTCCTGGACCTGCTTCTTGCGCTCCGGTTG
>WTGR01000409.1 GCA_011523485.1 Acidobacteriota bacterium | reverse complement strand
CAACTTAAACGTGGAACAGGCGGCAACTTTGCGTGGAATAGGCAGCAGGCTGCGTCATGGCCGCCGCGCTGATCGACCGCGTACTGCACCACTGCCACATCGTCAACATCCGCGACTAGAGGAACGCGAAACATTTTCGCCGAGTTTATGCGAAACATGCTGCGCCGCGCCGTTTGACGTGGTCAACACTCCGTTGGATTTTGCTATTGTTGCCCCCTACGCGGGGCGAACGACCTTAAGAAGTGTCGATCGCCTACAGGTTGCGGTCGAGCTGCGCACAATGCTTGGCCTTCTGCTCGACCGTCAGCAGGGGATCGGACCACAAGACAGGCAGTTCCCACGGCGAGCTACGATGGCGCTCCTCGACGCGTTCCGCCAGCAGCGGGCCCCAATCATGAGCCGGCGCAGCCGTCTGCGTTCTGCCGTCGCCTGACCGGTCGATGCAGTAGATATCGGAAGACCGGGTACACCACACGCGCCCCTCGCCTCGCTGGTGAAGCCGCAGAGCGTCCAGCACGAGCAAATGGTCCTCCGCTACCTCGAGGCGCTCATCAAACCGCAGAAGCTCCGCGCCTCGCCGCGAAAACAGCCGGGGCATCCACCAGCACGTTGGTTGCGCCTCGCGGAACACGGCCGATTCGCCCGGGCCGTAGACATAGTCCTGGGGGAACGCCAGACCATCGCGCCAATACATCCCCTCGGCATGGAGGTCGACGATCTGCAGGGCTATCAGCGCAGCGTCGGGGTCGATGCGAATGTCCCGGTGCAGCGCCTGCGCGGCGGCCGGGTGCGCGTGGTCGTCGCCGTCCCACTGAAACAGGTGACCACGCGCGTGTAGGCGACATTGGCGTCGGAGGGATACCAGAAGTACGGTTCGGTGGCGTCGGTGATCAGGTTGCCGGCCCTGTTCGGCCCGCCGAGGACGATATCCTCAAGGCCGTCGACCTGGATGGTGATCGCGTCGGCGGCGCTCTCCCACGTGGCCTGCAGCTCGGGGCCGGCCGCGGTGTCGCTCCCGCCGGGTGCCGCCACGGTGCGAAGCCGCACGTAGTTGTCGATCTCCAGGTAGGTCAGGTGCGCGGACCCGGACACGGCCAGGAAAGAGAGGTCTCCGAGACCCGAGGCGGCGTCGCTCCAGATGAGTGCGCCGCCCGAGGTCACCGTGTCCGGAGCGCCCAGCAGCGGGCTGGCCTCCTCCGTCACGCCCCCCCACCCGGTGGCCGAGGCGAACGCCTCGTTTTCGTAGGTTACGGTGCGCGTGACGCTCCACACCGACTCGGTGGCGGTGGGCTCGGGCTCGGCCACCTGCCAGCCGGCGGGCACGTGGTTCGCCCTTCTCCGTCCGCCGCCGGGCGCGGACGGCTCGCTCCTCGCCAGCCGGTAGACGGTCTCGGTCTCGGTGGTCCGCACCACCACCCGGTCGAGAGAGACCACCCGGCAGGCGGTGCGGTCGGCCACACGGTCCGGATCCGCCACGCGCACGATCGCGCCGGGCCATACCGAGGCGTGATCGAGCCCCGCGGTGTAGCCGAGCGTCCCGGCTTCGTGCTCCTGCTCGACGAGGATGTGCCGGCCGTAGCGGTGCGCCTGGGAGCGGTGCGTGCAGTAAAGGGCTGCGACGTCCTTCTGGCGGTACCCGTACTCGGCCACCAGTTCGTCGTCCACCACCAGCTCGATGCCGAGCCGGTAGCCGTCGGCGGGGTCTGAGAACGACACAGCCACTGCGCTGTAGCGGCGGCTGTGCCCGGTCGCTTCGCCGTACTCGAACGCCCCGTCCTCCACGTTGGCCGGTCCGACCAGCGCGACGGGGTCTTCGCTCGCGTCCTGAAACGGCGTGATCGCGCCGGCGCCGTAGTAGTGCGACGCGCGAAAGTTCGACAGGACCCCCGCGATGACCTTCGCGGCGGCCTCGGCCCGGCCGATCACGCCGGTGAAGCGGTAGCGTGGCTCGGTGGAGCCCGCGCCGTTGTCGACCAGGGCGTCGTTGAACACCGCGATCGCGTACAGCTCCCACTTCGTCTGCTCTATTCTCTCGGGCGCGATGTCGCCGCCCAGCCCGAAGCGGTCGTCCTTCAGCAGGTCGTACACGACCCACGCGCCGTTGTCGGTCCACGCCTGCTTGAAGGTGCCGTCCCAGATGCCGGTGTAGGTCCTCGCCTCCGGGTCGTAGTTCATCGGCACGTCGATGAGCCGCCCGTAGACCTCGTACTCGCGCCGGTGAACGGCACCGGAGTACTTGTCGGCCTCGGCCTCGATGCCGACGACGGCCGAATGCGGGTAGCTCAGGCTAAAAAAAAAACGTCCGCCGATAGTCTTGTAGCGCTCGCCACCACCGATTACGGGACGGATCCGCCCGCCGCGCAGCTCGCCGAAGCCGTGGATCCGCACGTCGAGGCGTGGGTCCGCCAGCTCGCCGCGGCACTCGGGGACGCCGGCTCGCTCGAGCAGTTTCGCGGCACGCTGGGCCGCCTTGAGGCCGCCATCACCGTTGTCGATGCAAGGAACGCTTTCGCTCCCGCGCTGATCGCCGCGCACCTGGCCGGGCGCTACGACGTGGAGTTCGAGCCTGTCAGCCTCGCCCAGGTCGACAGCGGC
>WTGR01000063.1 GCA_011523485.1 Acidobacteriota bacterium | reverse complement strand
CCGACCGGCTGCTCGCGCGCCACATCGCCGAGCACAACACGCAGTCGGTGACGGTGGGCAACAACATCCTCTTCACCTACCGCATCAACGCCGGCACGGTCGTCTTCCTCGGCTACGACGACCGCTTCCAGCGCGGCACCGAAATCGACAGCCTGCTGTTCCCGTTCACCGGGCTGCAACGGACGAACCGGGCATTCTTCGGGAAGCTGTCCTACCTGTTCCGCTACTGAGCGCATCGCGGGCGGCCTCGCATGCGCGCCCCTTCCGGCGAGCACGGCGGCAGGCCCGTCGACGCGACGGCATCGTTCGGGTCATTATGGTAGGGACCGGCGAGATCTTCCGCCGCAACCAGGAGCACACCATCCGCGAACAACTGGACTTCCGCGTAGAGGGCCTCGATTGCAACGAGGAGGCGACCCTGCTGCGCGACGCGCTCGCCGGCCGCGACGGCGTTCACGGCGTCTCGTTCCACGTCGTCGACGGCCGCATGACCGTCGACGCGGACACGGACATGTTCGGCCCCGAGCGGGTCGCAGAGGCCGTCTCCCGGCTGGGGATGCGTGCCGAGCCGTGGAGCGCGGCACCGCGGGTCGAGTCGTGGTGGGAGGCGCACGGCCGCCACGCGCTGGTGGCCACGAGCGGGCTGGCGCTCGTCGGCGGGCTCGTCCTGCACATCGCGGTGGCCGGCGGGAGCATGCTGGAGACCCTGCTCGCGCACGCGCACGGGGCGCACGGCATAGACGGTTCGGTCCTCCTGCTGCTGCTGGTCGGCATCGTCGCGGGGCTCTTCCACTCCGCGCCGAAAGCGGTGGCGTCGCTCGTGCGCCTGCGGCCGGACATGAACGCGCTGGTGCTGGTCTCGGTCATCGGCGCCCTGTTCCTGGCGGAGTGGGCCGAGGCCGCCGTGCTGGCCTTCCTCTACGGCCTGTCGGGCCTCCTCGAGAACTGGAGCGCCCGGCGGGCGCGCAACGCCATCGGCTCGCTGCTGCGCATCACCCCGGCAACGGCGGCGGTGGTGCACGGCGACCACGAGCACCGGACGCCGGTGGACCGCGTGGCGGTGGGCGCGCACGTGCGGGTGCGGCCGGGCGAACGAGTTCCGTGCGACGGGGTGGTGACCGACGGCAGCTCCTACGTCGACCAGGCGCTGGTCACCGGCGAATCGATACCCGCCTGGAAGACGGCCGGCGACGAGGTGTTTGCCGGTACGGTGAACGGCCACGGGGTGCTCGAGCTGCGCACCACGCGGACCGCATCGGACACGATGCTGGCACGCATCACCCGCATGGTCGGCGAGAGCCATCACCACCGGGCGCCGACCGAGCGCTTCATCGATCAGTTCGCCCGCTACTACACGCCGCTGATGTTCGCGGTGGCCCTCGCGGTGGGGACGGCTCCCCCCCTGCTGCTCGGCGGCGACTGGCAGCACTGGTTCTACCAGGCGATGCTCATCCTGCTGATCTCGTGCCCCTGCGGGCTGGTGATCTCGACGCCGGTGACCATCGCCGCGGCCATCACGTCGGCCACGCGGCACGGCGTGCTGATCAAGGGCGGCTCGCACCTCGAGGAACTCGGACGGCTGCGGGCGGTCGCCTTCGACAAGACCGGGATCATCACGCGCGGCGAGCCGGACGTTCGCGAACTGCGGCCCGCGAACGGCCGCTCGGAGGACGAGGTCCTGGCCCGCCTGCTGGCCATCGAGCTGCGTAGCGAGCATCCGCTGTCGCGCGCCATCGTCCGTCATGCGCGCAAGCGCGGGGTCGAGCCGGCCGCGCTGACCGACTTCGCGGCCGTCGAGGGGCGCGGCGCCGAAGCGGTAATCGACGGCAAGCGGTTCTGGGTGGGAAGCACGCGTTTCGCCCGCGAGCAGACCGCCCTCGAATCGTTCGAGCCGGAGCTCGCGCAGATGCGGCGGGCCGACGAGACCGTCGTCGTCTGCGGCGCCGGCGAGGATGTCTGGGCGCTCGTCGCGCTGGCGGACCCGGTGCGCCCGGAAGCGTCGTCCAGCGTGGAGCAGATCCACCGCCAGGACCTCCGGACCGCCCTGCTCACCGGCGACAACGCGGCGACGGCCCGCAGCGTCGGCGCCCGCGTTCACGTGGCGGACGTGCGCGCCGAGCTGCTGCCCGACGGCAAGGCGGACGCCATCCGGAAGCTCATGGCGCGCCACGGACCGACCGCGATGGTGGGCGACGGCATCAACGACAGCCAGGCGCTGCTGGCGGCCTCGGTCGGCATCGCGATGGGCGGCAACGCCACCGACGTCGCCGCCGAGTCGGCCGACGTCGTGCTGATGCACGACGACCTGCGGAAGCTGCCGTTCCTGGTGAACCACGCCCGGCGCGCCCGGCGGCTGATCATCCAGAACGTCACCGTCGCGCTCGGCGCAAAGGCGCTCTTCCTGGCCTTTATGGCCGCCGGGGCCGCCACCCTCTGGATGGCGGTGGCCGCCGACATGGGCGCATCGCTACTGGTCACGTTCAACGGCCTGCGGATGCTGCGATCGGGCGCGGTCGGCGGCCGGGCATCGCCGGCACCGGCGCTGGCGGGAGCCGGGCAGGAAGCGTAGACGGCGAGGTGGGCCGCCTGTCGCACCCCGGCGGCCTTCTACCGTGGAGCGCATATGGATCCGGAGAACGCCGCACAATGCATCCGGCGGGCGCTTCATCGGCATCGCGGTGTGTGGTTCCTGCGGTCTATTGCCCAAGCAGGTTCCTGTAGGGGTAGCGCTCGGCGAGGACTTCCTGGAATCTGCGAAACGCCGGAACACCTTCGAGCGGCCTGTAGTCCGCAATGTAGGCCGCAACGCTGACGCGGCGCTTCGCTATCGAGCGCTTGAAATTCCTGCCGCGGCGCCCGGCAGGTAACCCGGCGGCACGCAAGAGAAGCTCGTCCAGGCGCTCCTTGGGATTCGCGATGTTCTCGATCTCGGCGATCGCCGGAGCAATCACCTCGGCAGCCGGTGAGCCGGCTGCCTTCGCCACCGCCGCTCCGTCGAAGAGAATCCAGGCCTCCGACATCTGAACCGGTACGACAGGCACCACGTCTGCCCGGGTGACGCCATCGAACTCTGCCAAGCGATTCTCCAGCGGGAGGCTCTCCGCGTCCCGATGCACGAAGACGACCATTGCGCCGGAGTCGTAGGTGCGAAGGAAGTCCTCGACACCTCCGCGTCGCTTCCGGAACTCGGGTTCCAGAATCTCGACGGCGGGATCCAGGCGATGTATCGCCCACTGGATGACCGGGACGAGCATGAGGTCGGTTCCGCCATCGGCCACTATGGACCAGGTCAACTGTCGGCTCACTTGGCCGATCCGAACTGGAGCCTCAATTGATCGAACTCCGCATTGACCGGCGAGCCTCCGATGAAGTCGACGACCGCCTGCCGGTCAATCGGCTGCGTGGTCGATTCCGTTCCGTCCGGCTGGTGCGTCCTCCACGCACCGGTGATGGGCCGGAACGTGCTGATTGGCCCGTCCTGCTTCGTGAGCGCCCGCTCCACGAATACGAGCTCGTCGAAGGAGAGCTGTCGCGCCACCTCGGGAGAATGGGTGTTGAGAACGACCTGCCGCAACGGGTTGTCAGGACCGACCGCATCGCCGACGTCGACCGCGTAGTCCCGCAACAGCTCGGCCAGGTTGGGAACCCGCGAGGGATGGATGCCGTTCTCGGGCTCTTCTATGCACAGGACCGCGCGATCCTGAACGTCCACCAGCATCAGGACCAGGGCTATGTACCGCAGCGTGCCGTCCGAGAGAGAACGGCCGTACAGCCAGTTGTCCACGCCGGGGACCCGCGCGCGCAAGGCGAGCTGGTCTCGAATGTCATCGGCGTAGACTCCGAGCTCGGCGATGTCCGAGTTGAGCTGGCGGAGGCGAAAGAGGATCTCGCCCTCCGCGGCCGGATCCCTCCCCACCAGCGCATGGAGCGTGGCCGGTATGTGGCCGCCCGACGCGGACACGTGGGTCGGCGCCGACCGGGTATCGGGGGTGCGCATCGCACTCGGTTCAAGGTGGAGTATGCGCCAGGATGACATCTCCCGCTTCGCGGCCAGGACGGTCGGGTAGTCGTAGGTGTTCGTCCCGCCGACTACTGTCAGCGGAGACCTGCCCACCGGCGAGGGTCTCCCCCGGCTCCCACCGTCGCCGTGGAGCTGAATCCTGTCTTCCCTGGTCGAGATCAGCGGCCCGCCGCGCCGCCCCCCCAGAGCGACCGACTTCCTGAAGTCCCTGGACGAGTCGAACCCGATGAACTTCCTGTAGTCTTCCAGCTTCGCGTGGGTCAGACTCTCGTGCTCTACCAGCAGGCGATCCGATTCCGGCTGATATCGCAGCCGGATTCTGTACGTGAGGAGCGTCGTGCTCGGTTTAGCGACTTGGCCGAAATCGTCCTCCACCTCCGGCGGCACCACCATGTCTGCGCACAATTCGATCCTGCGGCTGGGGTCCCGGCCGAACACCAGGTCGAGGGGCGAATAGCCGCCGTCGCTAGTGCGCCACACCTCGGTGGCCGCGTCAGCGATGTCCCGCTCGGTCAGTGCGCCGAGGAAGTGGATGGCGTCGAACAGGTTGCTCTTGCCGACGCCGTTGTGGCCGATGAAGCAGGTGAACGGCCCGAAGCGGACGTGCGCTTCCCGGATGCTCTTGAAGTTCTTGACGGACAGGCTGACGAGCATCGGTGGACGTTCGGTCGCGAGAACCCGGAAACCGATAAAGCCGGCGCCGGGCGAGCGGCGGTCAGGCCGCCCGGCCGGCCAGGGCCCTGGCGGTCGATGCGTGTCATGTTGACACACGAATCGGATGCACGCCAGCACGCCGGCCGGCAGCGGGCACAGGTCGCCGACGAGCGGCTCGCACCCAGGCTCGCACGCCCCGTCATCGATACACGTTCCTGCGGTGGCCCACTTTCAGGACGATGACGATGAGAACGCCGGTGTTCACGCTGTAGAGGATGCGATACGGTCCCGCACGGACACGGAATACGTCGTCGTAACCGCTGAGCTTTCGGCACCCGCCGGGGAACGGATCGATGGCAAGTCCTTGCACGGAGCGAGCGACTCGGGCTCTCGCATCGAGCGGCAGCTTCTTGATCTGGCGCTCGGCCGTACGGGAAACACGAATGCTATACCTTGCCATCGAGGTCCAGCTCGGCGAGGACCTCGCTGAAGGGCCGCGTCGGCTCGTGACGGATCTTCTTGAGATCCTCGATGTCCTCGAGTTCCTCCAGCCGGTCGAGGAGAGCCTCCTGGATGAAGTGGTTCATGACGACGCCGTGCCTCCGGCAGTAGTCGTCGAGGGCCTTCTTGATCGCCGCATCGATACGCGCACTCACCTGCACAGTCGGCATTCCAATCCCTCCCGCACGGAAATGCTAGCAGATGCTATGGCTTGGCAGCGAACGACGCCGTCGAGCCGGCAGGTAGCGGCGGTGAACGAGCCGCAGACATCAGCGACCCGCAACCTCCGGGTGTTGCGCCACGCGAACGGGTCGATCTAGAGTCCAGTGCACTTCGGCTCCCGCGCTCCGGGTGCACCGCACACACCACAGTCGACGAAGACGATGCCCGGCTCCGGGCCGCGCGGGCGGCGGCCGGGCAGCCAGGAGGCAGCATGGACAGCAAGGCATCGGCAGTCTGGAAGGGCGACCTGAAGGGCGGCAGCGGCACGATCTCGGCCAACAGCGGCGTCCTGTCCGACGCCGCGTTCACGTTCGCGACGCGGTTCGAGGGCAGCCCGGGGACGAATCCCGAGGAGCTCGTCGCGGCCGCGCACGCCGGCTGCTACTCGATGGCGCTGTCGAACGAGCTCGCGAAGGGCGGCAACACGCCGGACCACGTGAGCACCACCGCGACGGTGACGATGGAGCCGGTCGAGGGCGGGGTCGCGGTGACGAAGATCCACCTCGAGTGCTCGGCCAGGGTGCCCGGCATCAGCCAGGCCGCTTTCAACGAGACGGCGAACGGCGCGAAGGTCGGCTGCCCGATCTCGAAGCTGATGAACGCCGAGATCTCGCTGAACGCCGTCCTGGAGTCGTAGGAGTCTGCGCCGTAGAACGATGCAAACTCCCAGTAGCGGAGCCGCAGGCAACGCTTGTCGGGCGAGTCCCGATGCGGCCGGCCCGGCTCTTCGCGCGAGACCGCGGGAACGGCCGGGCCGCGCCGCTTATACTGTCTCGTCATGTGCATGCGTCGCCCGGTTGCGTGGATCCTGAGAGCCGCCGGCTTGGCGGCGGCGCTCGCGCTGGCCGGCGTTCCGGGATCGGCCGCTCCCGTGCCGTCCGGCGCCCAGCCGGCCCCACCGGCGCTGTATCGATGCGCAGCCGGGACGCCGGTAGCAGTGGTGACGCTCGGACTCGACTTGTGCGACGCGCGGGCGACCCTGTTGCTCACCGAATGGGCCGAGCCGGACAACCTGCAGATCCGTGACGGCGCGTTGGTCGTCGAGGTCGAGGACGACGGCAT
Source organism: Acidobacteriota bacterium (assembly GCA_011523485.1). The sequence continues at coordinate 4,456 of WTGR01000063.1, read as the reverse complement.
CGCAGCCGTCGCGGGCGTGCAGGCGGGGGACATGATCTATCGCGTCGCGGGCGTCGACGTGGCCGGGGCCGACGACGCCGGGGCCGGCCTGGCGAGCGTCGGCAGGGACAGCGACACCCAGATCAACTTCCTGCGGCGGGGCCGTCCCTACCGGATCAAGCTGCGGCGCTGATGCGGTCACGCGCTCGTCACGACCTGTCGCTGGACTGATGTCATGTCTACACAGCCTCACGGCGTGAATCGCCGGACCTTCCTGTCCCTGACCGGCGTCGCTCTCGGCGCCGTACCCTTTCACGCGCTCGCGGGCCGCGCCGCGGCCGCCTCTCGTGGACAGTCGCCCGTCGGAGGCCGGATACCGGGCGAGGTCGGCTACGGCCCGCTGCGCCCGGTCCGGGACGAGACGACGGGCCTGCCGTTGCTGCACCTCCCGGCGGGCTTCCGCTACCTGACGTTCGGCTGGACCGGCGACCCGCTGGCCGACGGACGGGCGACGCCCCCGGCACACGACGGCATGGCGGCCTTCGCGGCAACGGGCAGCCGCATCCGCCTCATCCGCAACCACGAGATCCGTTCGGGCGGGGCGTTCGCGGACAACCCGCTCTACGACGCGGTCGGCGGGGGCGGTACCACTACCATCGAGTTCGATACGGCGGCCGGAACGGTCCACGAGGCCTGGACGAGCCTGGCCGGAACGGCCGTCAACTGCGCGGGCGGCCCGACGCCGTGGGGCTCGTGGCTCACCTGCGAGGAAACCGTGCTCGGGCCGGGCGCCGAGCCCTCGTTTCTGGAGTCGTTGCGCCAGCGGCTCGCGACCCCGGACTACGAGCGGCCGCACGGGTACGTGTTCGAGGTCCCGGCCGACGGAGGCGCGTCGGCGGAGCCGTACCGGGCGATGGGCCGGTTCGTGCACGAGGCGGTAGCCATCGATCCGGCAACCGGAATCGTGTATGAGACCGAGGACCGCGGAACCTCGGGCTTCTATCGGTTCCTGCCCAACGAGACCGGCGTGCTCTCCGCCGGCGGGCGCCTTGAGATGCTCCGCATCGCGGACACGCCGCGAGCCGATCTTCGCACGGGCCAGTCGGTGGGAATCTGGCGGCCGGTGTCCTGGGCCCCGATCGACGATCCGGACCCGGCCGAGGTCACCGAGGGCAGCGTGTTCGAGCAGGGCGTCGCCGGAGGCGGAGCGGCCTTCGCGCGACTCGAAGGGACCTGGTACGGCGACGGCCGGATCTACATCGTGTCGACCACCGGCGGCGAGGCCGCGGCGGGGCAGGTCTGGGAGTACGATCCGCGCGGCGAACGCGTGCGGCTGATCTTCGAGTCGCCCGGGAAGGATGTGCTCGACATGCCCGACAACCTCTGCGTGAGCCCGCGCGGGGGCCTCGTGCTGTGCGAGGACGGCGGCGTGGACAACTTCGTCCGGGGACTCACCGTCGACGGCTCGATCTTCTCCTTCGCCCGGAACAACATCGTCCTCGACGGCGAAAGGAACGGCATCGCCGGCGACTTCCGCGCCCGCGAGTTCGCCGGGGCCACCTACAGCCCGGACGGCCGCTGGCTCTTCTTCAACGCGCAGTCGCCGGGCATCACGTTCGCGGTGACCGGCCCATGGGCCGACGGTCCCCTGTGAGCACGCTCGGAGCCGGTCCCGGATCCCCGCCGTGACCGCCCCCGGCTCGGGCCGTCCTCGCGTTCTCCTCACCATGGTGGGCCATCCAGGGACCATGCTGTTCCGAGCCGCAGCGCTTGCGGGTCTGTTCTGGCTGCTCGGCGCGTCGAGCGCCCTCGCCCATCCACTCTCGTTCACGGAGGTGACGCTCACGCTGGGCGCCGACGGCAGCTTCGAAGCGGACCTCATCTACGATCTCGACGCCCTCGCCCTCGGCGCCCCCATCGACACGGACGACGCGGAGTTGGCGGCGGCGCTGGAGAGTCTCCCGCCGGACGCCTTCGAGTCGCGTCTCGGACGGCTGCGACGGCTGTTCGAACGGCGCGTGCGGGTCCGCTTCGACGACGACCCGGTCCCGTTCGACGTCTCGTTTCCCGACCACGGCACCCCGCGTGCGACCGAGGCCGAGATCCCCACCGTGCTGGGCCTGACCGCCCGGCTCCGCGGCGCGATTCCGGAGGGCGCCGTCACCGTCGGGTTCTTCGCTTCGCGGGCGTTCGGCGAGGTCCACCTGACGATCCGCGACCCGGCGCGGGGCATCGAGGCCCGCTCCGTGCTCGAGGCCGGGGCCCGCAGCGACCCCCTGGATCTGACGGTGCCGGTCACCCCGCCCGGCCGCGCCGCGGTGGCGGAGAGCTACCTGCGCCTCGGGTTCATCCACATCGTCCCGGAAGGACTCGATCACATCCTGTTCGTGCTGGGACTGTTCCTGCTGAGCGCGCGGCTCCGGCCACTCGTCTGGCAGGTGACGGCGTTCACCCTGGCCCACGCGGTGACGCTGACCCTGGCGGCGCTCGACATCGTGGCGTTGTCGCCGCGCCTCGTCGAGCCGTTGATCGCGCTGTCCATCGTCTACGTGGCGGTGGAGAACGTGCTGACGGATCGCATGACCCGCTGGCGGCCGCCCGTCGTCTTCGGGTTCGGCCTGCTGCACGGCCTCGGCTTCGCCGGGGTGCTCGGCGAGCTCGGGCTGCCGGAGCAGGAACGCCTGCTGGCGCTGCTCAGCTTCAACGCCGGGATCGAATTGGGTCAACTCGCCGTGATCGCCGGCGCCGCGCTGGCGTGCGGCTGGTTCCGCTCCGAACCGTGGTACCGGGCCCGGCTGGTGGTGCCGGCCTCGGCCGGCATCGCCCTGGTGGGTCTGTTCTGGGCCGTCGAACGCGTGCTCCGGTAGCCCCGATCGGCGGGTCAGCCGGACACGCGGGCCGGCCTGCCGGCGATCAACCGGCCGACCGCCTTCAGCTTGCTCCAGAAGAAGTCGAATTGCCCGAGGAGCGTGCCGTAGGCGAGGAGCAGCACCTGGTAGACGGGCAGCATCACGACCAGGTACACCGCCCATTGCAGCCACCCGGGCGCCGTCGCGGGCATGATGAACCCCATCACCGGGCCCTTCAACTGCAGCGTGGTCATGCCGGCGAGGGAAAAGGCCAGCAGGATGGCGACCAGGCCCCAGAAGCCGACGCCCCACCGCTCCTTCATCCGATGGAAGACGCTCAACGGTCCGTGCTCCGAAGACCGGGTGTCGACGGCCCCGGCAAACGGTCGATCCAAGGTGACGTAGCCCTCAAGACGTGCAACCTCCTCGCTGATGTGCTGCCCGATTGCGCACCGGAACTGCACGATATTACGGCATCGCGGCGCGGGCGGAACGGCGCCGCGATCGCGGGAGCGCCGTCATGACGTTTTGAGAATGGGTCTCAGTCTCATATTCGACGAGCCTATACCCGACCGGATCGGTCGGTCAAGAGGAGCGGCGGAAACCCGGTCCGAGCGGTGCGGGGCGGCGTGATAAAATCTCTCGCCGCAGATCGAACACTCCATGTCAACGAAGGATTGCCGGATGACCAAGACCGCTCACAGCGCCGCCCTGCGCGTGGCCGTCCTCGTTCCGTGCCTCGTGTTCCTGGCCAGCGCCGCGACGGCCCAGGACTGGCCGAGCTGGCGCGGCCGGCTGCAGACCGGCGTCTCGGATCAGACCGGACTCGTGTCGAGCTGGTCGGTGGACGGCGAGAACCTGATCTGGTTCCAGGAGTACATCGCCCGTTCGACCCCGGCCGTCTTCGACGGGCGCGTGTGCGCCAACGGCCGCATCGGCGACGGCGTCGAAAAGAAGGAAATCGTCACCTGCTGGAACGCCGAGAACGGCTCGAAGCTGTGGGAGCATACCTTCAGCGTCCTCAACACCACCGTCCCCTTCAACCGGGTCGGCTGGGGCAGCGTGACCGGCGACCCCGAAACCGGCCACCTCTACGCGCTGAACGTCGACGGCCACCTGCACTGCTTCGATCGCGAAGGCGACATCGTCTGGAGCTGGCGTCTCAGCGAGGATCTCGGGCGCGCCTCCGGCTACGGGGGACGCACGTCGACGCCGATCATCGACGAGGATCGACTGATCCTGAGCGTTATCGGCTCGGCCTGGGGCAGCCTCGGCGGACCGCCGCGGCACCGCTACGTGGCGTTCGACAAGCGGACCGGCCGGGTGCGCTGGGCATCGACGCCGGGCGGCCAGCCGGCCGACATGAACACGCAGTCGGTGCCGATCGTCGCCGTGGTCGACGGCCGGCGGCTGATCATCGACGGGAACGCCGACGGCCACATCTATGCGCTGCAGGCCCGCACCGGCGTCAAGGTCTGGGAGTTCCACCTCAGCCAGCGCGGCATCAACGTGTCGCCGGTCATCGACGGCACCACCGTCTATGTCGCCCACAGCGAGGAGAACATCGACCGGGGCACGATGGGCCGCGTGGTGGCCATCGACGCGACCGGCAGCGGCGACATCACGTC
>WTGR01000494.1 GCA_011523485.1 Acidobacteriota bacterium | reverse complement strand
GTCGGGGGGTGGCGCCCGAGTTGCTGCCGCACCTGTTCCGCAAGCATCCCGGCGGCCGGGCGGGGGCGACGGCGGGCCACGGCCTCGGGCTCGCCATCTGCAAGGGGCTCGTCGAGGCGCACGGCGGCCGCATCCGGGCGGAGAGCGCCGGGGCGGGCCACGGCACGACGTTCACCTTCACGCTGCCGGCCGCCGGGGACACCGGCGCCGCGGGGCTCGGCTACGCCTCCCGCCCGCGGCCGGTCTCCGAACCCGGTGAGCCGCCGCGCATCCTGGTAGTAGACGACGACCCGCGGATGCTGCGCCTCGTGCGCGACGCACTCTCGAAGGCCGGCTACGCCCCGCTCGTGACCGGCGTGCCGGAGAACCTGCCGCAGATCATCCAGGCCGAGAGGCCGCGGCTGGTGCTGCTCGACCTGATGCTGCCCGACGTCGACGGCATCGAGCTGATGAAGCAGGTCCCCGAGCTCGCCGACCGGCCGGTGATCTTCATTTCCGGCTACGGCCGCGACGAGACCGTCGCGAAGGCGCTCGAGTCGGGCGCGGCCGACTACATCGTCAAGCCCTTCTCGGAGACGGAGCTGGTGGCGCGGGTCCGGGCGGCGCTCAGACGCCACGAGGCGCCCGAACCGTTCGTGCTCGGAGAGATCGCCATCGACTACCAACAGCGCCGGGTGACCGTCGGCGGGGAGGCGGTCGAGCTCACGGCGACCGAGTACGAGCTGCTGCACGTGCTCTCGCTCGAGGCAGGACGGGTCGTGACCTTCGACACGCTGCTGCGCCGGGTCTGGGCCAAACGCGAGAACGCCGACGCGAACCTGGTGCGCATCTTCGTTCGCAACCTCCGGCGCAAGCTCGGCGACAACGCGGCCAACCCCGCCTACATCTTCAACCACCGTGGCGCCGGCTACCGCATGGGGAGGCCGCCGGACCGCTGAGGACGGCCTCTCCGGCTGACGAACTCATGGCCAGGCGTGGCCAAGGGGCCCAAGGGGCTTCGCTCCGCGGGGTATGATTGGCTTGATGAAGAAGCTCCTTACCGTCGTGGCGTTGATGATCGCAGTCCTCGTACTTCAGGTATCCCGCCCTGCCGCCCAGGACGACGGCGCGGAAGAGGCCGAGCGCATAACGCGTTCGGCCGCGGTGCTCGACGCGATCATGGCCGCCGACGACAGCGCCATCCCCAACGCCATCCTGGAGCGCGCCCAGGGCATCGCGGTGTTTCCCGGAACCACGCGCGCCGGTTTCGGCTTCGGCGGCATGCGCGGCAGGGGCGTCCTCAGCGCGCGCAGCGGCGACAGTTGGTCGGCCCCGGCCTTCCTCACCCTCACGGGCGGCAGCTTCGGGTTGCAGATCGGGGTCCAGCGCAGCGACATCATCCTGGTCATCATGGTGCCGGAGGGGCTCGACAACCTCGTCAGCAACCAGTTCTCCATCGGCGTCGACGCCGGCCTGGCCGCCGGCCCGGTGGGCCGCAACGCCGCGGCGGCGACCGACCTCGAGTTGAGCGCCCAGATCCTCAGCTACTCGCGGGCGCGGGGCGTGTTCGCCGGCATCACGATCAACGGCAGCACCATCCGCGAGGACGTGGACGCGAACGAGCGCTTCTACGGCTCGCGCCTCGGGACACGTCAGATCGTCTTCGCGGACGCCGGCAACTCCCGCGATCCCGTGGGGCTCTGGCGTCAGACCCTGGCCCGCCACGCCAACTAGAGCGGTCCGGCGGGGCGGCGGTGCTTCGGGCGCCGAGCCTTTCGGTTTCGGCGGCACGACGCCCTGCGCATGACTCCTGGCCGTTGTGCCGTGCGGGAGCGTCCCCGGCATCGGGCGCGAACGCAACGGAACTACCAACGCGGTCGGCCTCGCCATCCTCCGGACCGCGCTTGCAACCAGCTTCTGAAGCGCCAACGGGACGCCCGGCCGGCATGGCGTTTTTCGTGGCGGCGCTGCTCCGGCCGGTGGTATCGTGAACCGCTGACGTCGGGCGATGCGCGCGAGCGAGGCGATGCGCGGCCGACATCACATGCCGGTTATAGTGCGTCTTCGGCGGACAGCGCGCGAAGGCGATGTGAGGGGAGACCAGAGATGGCGAAGAAGCGCATCAGCGACGGTGACGATCCAGATCTCGAGCGAGAGAACGAGCACGGTGTCAGCCGGCGGGACTTCGTCAGGACCGGGGCCGTCGCGGGGCTGGGCGCGGGCGCGCTGCTGACGCCGGGCCCGGCGCAGGCGCAGGAATCGGCCTCGGGCGCCGAGGACGCGGCCTGGGACTACGAAGTGGACGTGGTCATCGCGGGGGGCGGCTGCGCCGGCCTGACCGCGGCCATTCGCGCGCGGGATCTCGGGGCCAGCGTGCTGGTGGTCGACCAGAACTTCGACCTCGGCGGCCGGATGCTGCACAGCGGGGCCTTCGTGTCGCTCGGCGGCGGCGACCCGGTCCAGCAGCGGGACAGGAAGGGCGAGAAGGACAAGGAGGGGTTGATCACGGTCGATCCCGCCGAGGAGCCGGAAGAGCTCGACGACAGCGTCGACCTGCTGTTCACCGACATCACCGACTGGTCGGTGGTCGATCCCAAGGGCCAGAGCCCCTACCGCTACA
>WTGR01000301.1:2417-2606 GCA_011523485.1 Acidobacteriota bacterium | reverse complement strand
CATCCGATAGGCGCGCGGCGGCGGCGGCATCCGATAGGCGCGCGGCGGCGGCGGCATCCGATAGGCGCGCGGCGGCGGCGGCGGCCGAGACCTGTAGTAGGCGGGTGCTGTCACTCGATGCCTGATTCCGCGCCGCCCACGCGGCGGCCTGTTGGAGAGCCCGACTGCGACGGCCGCCGCGCGCTCGAC
>WTGR01000301.1:0-2317 GCA_011523485.1 Acidobacteriota bacterium | reverse complement strand
CTCGGCGAGTTCTGCTTCATGCTCAAGTTCTGCGACGGTCGCCTTGTGCTCGAGTCCTGCGACTGCGACGGCCGCCGCGCGCTCGACCTCGGCGAGTTCTGCTTCATGCTCAAGTTCTGCGACGGTCGCCTTGTGCTCGAGTTCTGCGACTGCGATGGCCGCCACGCCCTCGACCTCGGCGACTGCGATGGCCGCCGCGCGCTCGACCTCGGCGAGTTCTGCTTCGTGCTCGAGTTCTGCGACGGTCGCCTTGCGCTCGAGTTCTGCGACGGTCGCCTTGTGCTCGAGTTCTGCGACGGTCTCGCGCTCGACAACATCCGCGCCGGCCTCGGCGTCGGTGGTGGTCATGATGCCCAATCTGTCCACGACGCTCAGGACCTCGAACTCACTGATCAGAGCCCCGGCGGATGCTGAAAGGGCGATGTAAAGCGCGTGTCGACCTAAAGTGCGTGGCGTCATTTCCCCAGCTCCCCTTCCCTTTAATACCGTGACAGCAGTGTCACATTGCGTGTAACTATGTCCCATTGCGGCACGCGCTGTCAAGACCAGGTGGTGACAATCCGTCGTCATGCCTGCTCCGGCCCCCTGCCCGACGCTGGGTGGGGGCGTTTCTCCGGCACGTGGACAGCAGTCGGGTAACTTCCGTTGTCGCTGACGCCGGGATCTCGAGCACGGCGCGCCGAGCCGGCGATAGCGCTGAACGAGGGGTTGTTTGCGGGAGGGGGGGTAGAAGTCGACGACTGGCACGGTGGCGGGCCCTACCGACGAGCGGCGACTGGAAACGGAGCCACGGCGGGGGAGTGAGGCACCGGCAACGCGAAAGTCGCCGGCGCCGCCGGTAGGGGACCGGATGCTCCGTCGCTTTCGCTCCGGGCCGCAGTCCGGCTCCCGTGGGCACGTTCCCAGCTCCCGCCTCGCCGATTTCCGACCACTGGGACTGGGCTTCGCGCTGTCGAAAGCCCAGGTGCGGCGGGCCCAAGCCGCGATGGCACATCGCGACACCTCAGTGTCCGTGCTCTGCAGGCCTGGCACACGTCCGCCTGGCAATCCCGCGTCGAGCGCTCCCGGTCGAACCGCCACAGATGACCATTCTCGCGGCGCGGGCACGCCGGAACCTCGATCTTCTGCGCCGGCATCAGTCCTGTCGATGCGTCTTGGAGCCCCTCGGCCAGCCGGGGGCCCAGGACCACCTCGGCCGGGCCGTCGCCGACGGCGGCAACTCGCGTGCCGTAGACCCGCCACCGGCCGCCGCCACCGCACGCCGCATGGCTGCGCACCACGCGAACCGCCAGTCCCAGCGACGGAAACACCGACCACACCCACTGCGGCGGCCGGCCCCGGACGCGCCACCCGACCGCGTACAGCTCGCTCACCGAATGCCCCCAGGGTTTCCCGGCGCCGTCATCCGACGTCAACGTCGTCGCGATCGTCGGAACCGACGTGCCGCACCGAGTACTCCGCCGCCCCGAACAGCTCCCGCTGCCGCAGCGCCGCGTCCACCTCGGCCGTTGTCGCCGCGCGGAACCCGCCGCCGTCGTCCACCTCGATCGCGAACAGCCCGCGACCGCGACCGAGCACGCGCCAGCGACGTTCAGGCATCCTTCCGAGCAGCGCTCGCGGTCCCGGCCCGCCCCCACCTGCCGTTCGGCTCCGCCGCAACGTTCCCAGCCGGCGACGCCCCGGACCGGGACCGCGAGTCCCTCATGCTCATCTTCCCGGTCAACGACACCGCCATCAGTGCTGCGGCCTGCCCGCAGGCGACGCCACATCGAGCGCATCGTGCAGCGCGTCGACCAGCTCCGCGTCCGCGTCGCGTTCGGCCAGCTCGATCAGCTCCCGCAGGATGCGAGCCACGATGAAGCGCAGCGTCATGGTTTCGTCCTCCGGATCCGCAGCGCGTTGAACGGCGGCCGGCCCGGCGGCTCCGGAGCCTCGATGTCCGCCCGGGCGAGCACGTCGCCGCCGCAGTCCGGACACGCCGCCGGCAGCGGCAGACGCACGTCGACGGCGAACTGCGTCTGACAGCCCAGGCACTCCCCCGCCACCGTCTCCCGACGCTCCGGACACGACGCCGGCAAATGCGCACCCAGCAGCCGGCGGCTACTCACGTCTCCACCGCCACGCGCACGACGCCGGCCGTCCCCGCCGACGCCGACTCCAGCCAGTTGACAACCTCGCCGGCGTCCAGCACCCAGCGGTCCGCCTCGAGCGGCGCGATCACGCTCCACTTGAACTGCTGGTAGAAGCGCTCGGCCGTCGCCTCGTCGGTCACCGCCAGCAGGATCGCCAGCGCCAGTTGCGCCGGGCCCGACCCGCC
>WTGR01000619.1 GCA_011523485.1 Acidobacteriota bacterium | reverse complement strand
CAACGGCGGCTGGACCTGGCCGATCGGCGATCCCTACGTGACCGGCGCCGACTTCATCTACGGCCGCAACGACAGCGGCACCAACCCGGAGCGGAGCATCCTGTCGAACCGGCGATACCTGGAGGCCGTCAACGGCATCCTGACGCGGCAGCTCCGGCTCGCCTTCCTGGTCGAGCAGGAAGCGGACCCGTCCAACCGGGTCGAGCTGTCGGACACCTGGACGGACAACCTGGGCATCGCCCGGCCGCGCATCCGCTATGGCGTCTCGGAGTACGTGCGGGCCGGCTTCGCTTCGGCGCGCGCCGCCACCACGCGCATCATGGACCTGCTCGGCGCGACGGACCACACCGTGACCAGCGCCACCGCGCCGGCCGCCTTTCGGCACGACGGCCAGGACTACAACTACCGCGGCGCCGGCCACATCTGCGGCACCCACGTCATGGGAAACGCTCCCGCCGATTCGGTCGTGAACGCGTGGCAGCGGACCTGGGACCATCCGAACCTGTACCTGGCCGGCTGCGGCTCGATGCCGAGCGTCGGCACGCAGAACCCCACCCTCACCATGCTCGCGCTCGCCTGCCGCACCGTGGACGACATCCTGGCCCGGCCGGCGTAGGGTTGGGCTGGACGAGCGACTCGTCACATCCCCCAGACCGTGACGGGCACACCGTCGGTGTCGTCGCGGCGATACAGTTTCTCGTCCCACGTCTTCTTCTCGTCACGGTCGAAGATCACCAGATGCCCCTCTGCCGCCGCGCAGCGGTCCATGTAGGCGCGCGTCTGCCGGAGGCCCTCGCGGAGCGTCCGCTCGGCGCCCCGGTGCAGCAACTTGCACTCGACCACCACCTTCTGCACCCTCGCGCCGGTCCCGGGCGCTCCTGCGGCTCGCCCGCCGACGGGCCAGACGATCAGCAGATCCGTGCGCATCCGACCTCTGGGGAAAGTGACGCGGGGCGGCCCGGATAACCGGCCCGCAGTTGGCGCAGCACGGCCAGCAGGGTGTCGCCGATCAGCGCGTCGATCTCGTCGATCAGAAGCACGAGCGGTTTCGCGTCCGACCCGCTCCAGCGGGCCAGCGTCTCGCGCAGCGCGTCGTGGGGACCGGCGTCTTGCCGCACGGTAGGCCACGCGTCGTCCAGGAACCGGTCCTCGAGGGCGTAGCGCGCTTCCGAAGCCAGTGCGCTGAGGATGGCGCGCACCGCTGCCCCCACATCCTCCCGCGCGGACTGGCCGACCTCGACGTTGACGTATACGGACCGGAAATCGCCGACCGCGTTCAGCTCGTCCCGCAACGCCAACAACGCCGATGTCTTGCCCGTCTGGCGGGGCGCGTGCAGCACGACGTACTTCCGCTGCCGCATGAGCAGCAACAGATCATCGACGTCGAGCCGCGCCAGCGGCGGCACGTGGTAGTGGATCTCCGGCTGCACCGGACCGGCGGTGTTGAAGTAACGCATGCCCGGCGTCATGCCTGGAGTATTGCACTTCGGCCGGTGGCGGGTGGCGATGACGCTCCCCGCGCACTCACGTGCCCGCCCGGTCGAGGCGCCGGGTAGTCGTACGCAGGGGCGGCCGGCGGCAGGCGGGCAGCGTGGCGTACGAAACGCTCGTCTTCAAGACGGACGCGGCTCGAAGACAGTCCGCGTCGTAGGCACTGGCGAACGATCGGGCCGGGTCACTCTCCACTCCCGCCGGGGGTGAGGCGAAAGGTCACACGGACGAACCGGTTGGGCTCGTCGTGCAGCAGCTCCGGCTCCGTGCCGTTGAATGCAAGCATCTCGCGGCGTAATCCGCTTCGAGTCCTCGACGCCCGGCACGATCAAGCCGCCCTCACCGTTCGCGAGTGCGCAGAGCGCCCTCCCGACACGGGACAGGTCGCCGAGGCCGCGCTTGAACTCCGTGTGGCCGTCTTCGCCCGCCTCGATGCGGCGGGCAACGTCGAGCCATTCCATACGGGACTACCGGGGGCCTGCGGGCGACAAGGTGGGCTGCCGGCCGCACCGGGCCGCCAGCTCCCAGCCGCCGCTCTCCGCCTGCCGCCAGTAGCGGATCGCCGGCAGCGCCGGCGTGTCGTCGTAGGGATCGATCTGCACGAAGCCGTAGCAGGGCGCGAGATGCTCGGGCTGCAGGGCCTCCAGCAATTCGGCGTCGGAGAGGCCGTGCTCGGCCCGCAGGCGGCCGAACTGCACCGGGGTGATCGTCCGTTGCCACGGCCCGCCGTTGATGATCACCGGCGAGAGGGCGTTGCGCACCGGCGAGAAGCCGTGGACGATGACGGTGCGGCCCAGGCGGGTCAGCTCCAGCACGCTCTGCCGCCAGTCGACCAGGTGGGTGTGGTTGTGGACGAACACGGCGATGGGCCCAGTGGCGGCCGGCGCGCCGTCCTGCGCCGCTTCCAGCCGCCCGCCGTAGACGAGATCGCGCGTCCGCCAGAAGTAGTCGAACAGTCCGCCGCGGCTGTCCGGCAGGCGCGGGCACTCGCGCACCGGCGGCCCCTGCGGGTCGAACTGCGTCAGCACGCGCTCGAAGCGGCGGCGGGCGCGGCGCGACGCCGCCCGGTAGTCGCAGAGGGCCACGAGCTCGTCGTCGTTCAGGTCGTCCGTCAGCGCGG
>WTGR01000430.1 GCA_011523485.1 Acidobacteriota bacterium | reverse complement strand
CCCGTCGAGCACATCGACCGCCGCCGCGAGGCCGGCCGCATGGCGCGTCGCTCCGGTGGTCGGCTCGATGCGTCCGAGCGCCGCCCGCACGAGCGGGCGCCCGATCACCGGCGGCTGCACGACGGCGGCCCGATCATCGAACGCCACGACGGCAATCGGCTCATCCGGCGCGGTGGAGGCGATCACCTCCCGGGCGCGCTCGCGGGCAAGCGCCATCTGCCCGGGGGCGGACAGGCTCAGCGACCGATCGACGACCAGAACCGTGATTCGCCGCCCTCGACCCGACGCGTCCAGGAACGGCCGCGCGAAGGCGACGGCCAGAAGCAGCAGCGCCGCGACCCGCAGCGCCAGCAGCAACAGCTCGCGCAGCCGCCGGCGCCGGTCGCGGCGCACGAACGCGCGTTCCAGAAACCGGACGTCGCTGAACGGCAGCCGCGGCGCCCGGTCCCGCGCGAAGAAGTGCAGGAGGATCGGCACGGCTGCCGCCAGCCCCCCGAACAGGAACGCCGGAAAGAGGAACGACATCAGCGACGGCTCCGGGTCGCGAGATACTCGCGCAGGGCGCCGTCGAGCGGCTGCACGGTCTGCACCCGGCAGTACTCGATACCCGCCAGGCGCAGCTCGCGGCCGTAGCGCGCCGCCATCCGCTCCATCTCCCGGACGTAACCGTCCCGGATCTCACCGGCGACGGTGGTCACCTCCCGGCCCGTCTCCAGGTCCTGAAACCGTGTCGCACGCTCGAACGGAAACTCCAGCTCGGCGGGGTCGAGCACGTGAAACACGATGACCTCGCTGCCCCGGAACTTCAGGTGCTTCAGGCCGGCGACGACCGCGTCCGGATCGTCGAGCAGGTCGGAGATCAATGCGACCATCCCCCGCCGGCGCATGGCGGCGGCCAGCGCGTTCAACGCCTGCGAGACGTTCGAGCGACGGCCGATCCGGATCTGCTCGAGAGCGACCAGGATACGTCGCAGGTGGCCGGGCCGCGCACCGACCGGAACGTTGGTCACGACCCACTCGTCGAAAGTCAGCAGCCCGACGGCGTCGCGCTGCCGGTGCATCAGCCACGCGAGCGCGGCCGCGAGGTACGAGCCGTACTGCAGCTTCGACACCGCGCCCGAGCGGTAGCTCATCGACGCCGACACGTCCAGCAGGATCCGGCAGTCGACGTTGGTTTCCTCCTCGAACCGCTTGACGTAGAACCGGTCGCTGCGGCCGTAGACCTTCCAATCGAGGGACGACAGGTCGTCACCCGGCATGTACTGGCGGTATTCGGAGAACTCGGCGCTGAAACCGGTCCACGGACTGCGGTGCAGACCGAGGAGGAAGCCCTCGACCACCGCACGGGCGCGCAACTCCATCGAGCCGAGACTCGCGACCACCTCGGGATCGAGCCAGCCGAGCGGCGGCCGTGCTCCGCCGGCGGCGTCCATCACATCCCGCTCGCGGGGGCCGGAACGGCGTCGAGCAGCCGCGTAACTATCGTCTCCGCGCCGACGCCCTCGGACTCCGCATAGAAGTTCGTCACGAGCCGGTGCCGCAGCGTGGGCAGGGCCAGCGCCCGGATGTCCGCCACCGATACGTGGTAGCGCCCCGCCGCCAGCGCCCGCGCCTTTCCGCCGAGCACCAGCGCCTGCGACGCGCGGGTGCCGGCGCCCCACTTCACCCAGCGCTCCACGAATTCCGGCGTGCCGGCCCGGCCGGGGCGCGAGGCGTCGACGAGCCGGACGGCGTAGCGGGCCACCTCTTCGGCCACCACCACCTGCCGCACCAGGCGCTGGAACTCGAGGACGTCGTCGCCGTGCAGGACGCGGTCGAGGGCCGGCGTCTCGTCGGAGGTCGTGCGGGTCACGACGCTCACCTCGTCGTCTTCCGCGAGGTAGTCCATGACGATGTTGAACATGAAGCGGGACAGTTGCGCCTCGGGCAGCGGGTAGGTTCCCTCGAGCTCGATCGGGTTCTGGGTCGCGAGCACCAGAAACGGCTCCTCCAGCGGATACGTGCGCCCCGCCGCCGTCACGTGGTGTTCCTGCATCGCCTCGAGCAGGGCCGACTGCGTCTTCGGCGGCGTCCGGTTGATCTCGTCGGCCAGGATGATCTGGGCGAAGACCGGCCCCTCCACGAACCGCAGCTCGCGGTGGCCGCCGCTCTCGTCGATGATCTCCGTCCCGGTGATGTCGGCCGGCATCAGGTCGGGGGTGAACTGGATGCGCTTGAACGACAGATGCAGCACGTCGGCCAGGGTCTTGACGAGCAGGGTCTTCGCGAGGCCGGGCACGCCGGTGATCAGGCAGTGACCTCCCGCGAACAACGCCGTCAGGACGAGGTCGATCACGTCGTCCTGCCCCACGATGACCTTGCGCAGCTCGGCCAGGATTCGCGCGCGGCCCTCCATGACCCGTTCGGCCGGCGCCTCCGCCGCAGTCGTCGTGGGAGTCGTCATCCGCTGCCTGAGCCTAGTGGGTCAACGCGTAGACGATCTCGTTGATGAACATGCGGTACGACTGCGCGGTGTAGCGGATGTAGCCGGGATACTGCTCCGCGTTGGACCACTCCCAGCCGTCCCCCATGTCGGTGTTGAAGTTGACGAGCGCCATCACCCGGCCGTCGTCG
>WTGR01000558.1 GCA_011523485.1 Acidobacteriota bacterium | reverse complement strand
GTAACGCGCGTGAACTCTGAGCAGGCCCCGAAAGACTGTCGTGGACGCCGACCCGACCTAAACGCGGGGAAGGCCGATGAGTCCGTCGCATCGCAACCGCAACGCAACCGCGGAGGGTGTCCCAAGCGTAGTGGAAAGTCGGTGGCGACTCCTGCCCGGCTGTGGTATCAGTCGGGTGTTGAAAAGGGAGGAGAGGCCACCGATGAAGAAACCGTACAAGATCGTTTCGGGCGCGTCCACGCCGGACACGCCGGACCGCCGGGAGCTGGCGGACTGGCTGGCTAAGGACGGACAACTGCTGATCCCGCTGGTGGAGCTGCTGGAGAAGGGCGAGCGGGCCATCGACGAGGTGATCGACGTGATGGGCCGGGCGACCATCGAGGCGGTCCTGCGGATGAGCGCCGAGCAAGTAGCGGGCCCGAAGGAGCAAGGACGGCGCGACGCGGACCGGGAGTTGTACTGGCACGGCGTGCAGGCGGGGCGTGTGGCGTTGAAGGAGCGGCAGTTGCAGGTTGACAAGCCGCGGCTGCGCAAGAAGCGGCCGCGGGCCGACGAGCCGGGCGAGGTTGAGATTCCGGCGTATACGGCGTTGCAGGCGGACCAGCCGCTGGCCGACCGGATGCTGGAGGTGGTGCTGCAGGGCGTGTCGACGCGCAAGTACGAGACGGTGCTGCCGGCGCTGGCCGACCAGGTGGGCGTCAGCAAGTCGGAAGTCTCTCGGGAGACCATCGAGGCGGGGACGCGTGTTCTGAAGGAGATGGCCGAACGGGACCTGAGCGAGCTGGACGTGCTGGTCGTCTACCTCGACGGGATCGTGTTCGGGGACTATCACGTGCTGGCCGCGGTGGGCGTGGATGCCGAGGGCCGCAAGCATGTATTGGGTCTTTGCGGCGGCGCGTCGGAGAACACGGAGGTCACCGCCGGCCTGCTCGAAGACCTGGTCGCGCGGGGTCTGCGGTCGGATCGCCGGCGTCTGTTCGTCATCGACGGCGCCAAGGCGCTGCGGGCGGCCATCGGGCGGGTGTTCGGATCGTCGAACCTGGTGCAGCGGTGTAGAAATCACAAAGTACGGAACGTCTTGGGCCATCTGCCGAAGGAGCAGCACGAGCAGGCTCGTTCGACGTTGCGGGCGGCGTGGAAGCTGGACGCCGACGAGGGCATCCGGAAGCTGGAGCAGTATGGGTCTTGGCTGGAGCGGGAGTGGCCGTCGGCGGCGGCGAGCCTGCGCGAGGGGCTGTCGGAGATGTTCACCGTCAATCGCCTTGGCCTGCCGAAGGCGCTCCGTCGCTGCCTGACGACGACGAACATCATCGACTCGTCGCACGCCGGCATTCGCCAGCACACGAATCGGGTGAGTCGCTGGCAGAGCGAGGAGATGGCGGTGCGGTGGGCGGCGGTCACGTTCCGGGAGACGGAGAAGCACTATCGACGCATCACCGGGTATGAGCATATGTGGATGCTGAAGGCGCACCTCGATGACGAGGATGGCGCCCTTGCCGATCTGCAGAAGGTAGGGTAATGTGTTGCTGTCGCCGCCGACTTTCTACTACCGGCGGGACACCCTCCGCGCAGCGGGTTGAGGAGCCACAGTCCGGCCCCGGCTTCGATCTCCCGGTCTTGAGCCGACACCGGAACGGCCAGCAGCAGGACGAGAACCAGTGCGAGTCGGTGAGCCATTGATCTGCCTCCGCATGGAAGTGCGCGGAAACAGAATGGATCAGCTCACCGCTGCCCTCAGTACTGGCTGGCGGCGCAGACCAGCTCGACGACCTGCTCGATCGAGCAATGGAATCTACGATTCCCGCTTGAAGCTTGAGCTCTGCATGAACCGGACCTGCCAGAAGCCGATGAACTTCTGCCGTGAACGGCCGGAGGGAATCATCGGCGCCCGCACGATCACGGAACGCACTTCAGGACCGGGACGAAACATGTACTCGCCGTTCCTGGCGTCGCGAAACGTACGGCCGGACGAGAGGACACCGCTGTTCGATCAGGCACCGCACTACCTCGAGTTCAACCGCCGATGCCGAGAAGCCAAGGAACTGCTCGAGAACGTGACCGTGGAGCCGGAGCCAGGCGGCGTCGCCGTCAACGCCTCGCTGGCCTGGTAGCTGGCCTCTATGCTTGCGCCTGCTGTGAGTGGCCGCCAGATCGGGGGCGGGACCACCTGATCTCCGCTTTAGACGGGCTCCGATTCGCCACGACTCTGGCCTGCGGCAGCGTCTCCGTCACGACGGGCATGAACCCGATCCGAAGCTTTGTTGCCGGAGCACAAACCGCGACTGCACTCTCTTGCCCGCGACCGGGGAGCTTGCCCGACGGGCCGCAAGCGCCTTCGCCGCGTCCTCGTCGCGGGGAACGGGGCGCTTCGGGTAGCCTGAAGCCGGCTCGTCGACCCACTCGAGCCATTCGAGCGGGTTGAGCCACCGGTCGCGCAACTCGACGAGCCTGGGCTTCCAGGGCTTCCGACGCGAATGGCTCGTAACCTCCTGCTAACAAGCCACTTATGCCTCCATCAATCGGCCCTTCCCCTCGCTACATCCCTCACTCAGCAACGGACTTAGCAGCCCGTGGCGAAAGTCGCGGATCCGACCTGGCCGCGGCGCGGTCGAGTT
>WTGR01000757.1 GCA_011523485.1 Acidobacteriota bacterium | reverse complement strand
CCTCTCTCCCGAGGCGCGCGCCGCCGCGGCGGCGCGCGCCTCGGGAGAGAGGGGTCGAGACGAGGTCCATGCGGTCGGGTTCGAGGCGCCTGCGACGCTCCCGGCGGGGACGCCGGCGGCGGTCTCGGACGACCGCGGTCCGGCAGGCGTTCGCGCATCCGCAGCCGACGCATCGGGCGCACGCGCAACGCCGGTCGCACCGGACGCCGTCGCGGCGCGCCGCCGCTCCGCGGAGCCTCCCGACGCGAGCGCCGACCGCAGGGCCGCGATGCGCCCCCGCCGGCCGCGGCTCTCTTCGCGGTCGGCCTCGTTGCGGGCGCCGACGTCCACTACCGCTCCGGCCAGCTCCGGATCGGCGCCCCGGGCGAGCAGCACCACGATGGCCTCGGTCCGCGCTCGGGCGGCCGCGAACATCAGCGGCGTCTGCCCCCACACCGGCTCGCGCGCGTCGACGGCCGCGCCGCCGTCCAGGAGCGCCGAGACTGCGGCGGCGGAACCGGAACCGGCGGCGAAGTGCAGTGCGGTGGCGCCGGTACTCGTGACCGCGCCCGCGTCGGCGCCCGCCGCGAGCAACGCCCGCACGGCCGCCGCCCGGGCCCTCCGGCTGGCCACGTGCAGCGGGGTGTGACCGCCCAGCCGCGTTCGCCCCGCAACGTCGGCCCCGGCGCCGGTCAGCAGAGCGATGATCTCGACGTCGCCGTGCTGCGCGGCCCAGTGGAGCGCCGTCATGCCGTCGCCGTGGGCGGCGTCGGGATCGGCCTCCCGGGCGATGAGGCCGCGGACCGCTTCGAGGTCCTGACGCATCGCGGCGTCGGCGACCGGCGCGTCGACGGCGGCCGAGACGGGTGCGAGCGCAAGCAGGACGACCAGGCACGACGCCCCCGCAAGCGCGTCGACTCGACACCGGCGCCGCGCTGCCCTCCGGCTGCCGCTTCCGGATGCGAGTCCGCTTACGGCAGGCGCGGCAAATCGAATCGGATGCATCGCTGGCTCCACCATGTGACTGGGCTCACTGCTAGGGGCTCGGGTTCAGTCCGCGTCACGCCGACAGCGAGAACGTCCCGGTGCTGTCGCCGAAGCACTCGATGTCGTCGACGCCGAGGCGGTGCAGCAGGTCGAGCATGACGTTGGCCATCGGCGTGCCCGGCTCGGCCCGCAGGTGCAGGTTGCCGGGCAGCTTCCCGTTGGCGCCGCCGGCCACGAACAGCGGGCACCGCTTGTGGTTGTGCACGTTCGGATTGCCCATCGGCGACCCGTAAATGACCAGCGACTTGTCGAGCAGGGTCGAGCTCCCCTCGTCGATGCTCCGGAGCTTCTCGAGGAAGTAGGGGATCAGGCTCACGTGATAGCGGTTGAGCCGCGCGAACTCCTCGATCCGGGCCTGCTGCTCGCCGTGGTGGGACGAAGGGTGGAACCCGCGGTCGACGCCGCTCTCCGGGTACACGCGGCCGGTGGCGTCGCGCGACAGCTTGAACGAGAAGACGCGCGTCATGTCCGCCTCGAACGCCAGCGCCTGCAGGTCGAACATCAGCTTGACGTGCTCGTCGAACGAGTCCGGCACGCCCGCCGGCGCGCCCGGCAGCAGCAGCGCCTCGCCGCTGGTGTTGCGCTCCTCCACCCGCTGGATGCGCCGCTCGATCTCGCGCACGTCGTCCAGGTAGCGGTCCATGCGCCGCCGGTCCACCGGGTCGAGGTCGCGCTTGAGGCTGGCCACCTCGGCGGTGATGAAGTCGAGCACGCTGCGCCGCTCGCGCCGCCGCGCGGTGCGTTGCTCGGCCGTACCGCCGGCGCCGAACAGCAGGTCGAAGGCCAGCCGCGGGTCCCGGATCATCGGCAGCGGCTCGGTCGGCGACGCCCAACTGATCGTGTCCGTGTAGACGCACGAATAGCCGTAGGCGCAGCCGCCGGCCTGGTCGACGTTCTCGATGCAGAGCTGCATCGAGGGGATCGGCGTGTCCTGGCCGAAGCGCGCCGCGTAGAGCTGGTCCAGCGAGATGCCGGCCCGCACGTCCGAGCTCTCGGTCTGCTTCGGATGCGACTGGGTCAGGAACGTGGCGCTCGACCGGAAGTGGTCGCCCCCGATCTCCGGCGGGGTCGCGGCTTCGGCCGGCGCCACGTCGGTGTCGCTGACGATGGTCAGCACGTCCCGGAACGGCTCCAGCGGGCTCAGCGCGCTCGGCGTCAGGTCGAAATCGTGTCCCTCCGCGGCCGGCGACCACAGGTGGCGCGACGCGCCGTACGCGGTGCTGCCGGCGGCCCCGTGCACGTTCTCGATGGCGACCAGCCGGGTAGGATCCGCGGCGGACCGCGCGGCGGCGGCGCGCGCCCGGTTCAGGCCGGCCGGCACGAAGGCGTCGAGAAACGGCAGCGCCACGCCGACGCCCACGCCGCGCAGGAACGTGCGCCGGGGCAGATGCTTGCCGGTAATCAGGGTCATGGAATGCTCTCCCCCGCCAGCCCGCCCTTCATCCGGAACGCCGGCGTGCGCACGACGCCGAGAATGAAGGCGGAGAGACGGTTGTCGGCGGCCGCCGCGGCGCGGGCGACATCGCGCACGGCCGGCATGTCGTAGTGCTCCAGGCGCCGGCCCAGGGCGTAGGCCATCAGGTTCTCGACGAAGGT
>WTGR01000887.1 GCA_011523485.1 Acidobacteriota bacterium | reverse complement strand
GACATCTACGTGTCGCCGTCGCAGATCCGCAAGTTCGACCTGCAGACGGGCGACACGGTGTCCGGCCAGATCCGGCCGCCGAAGGAAGGGGAGCGCTACTTCGCGCTCATCAAGGTCGAGGCGGTCAACTTCGAGTCGCCCGATCAGGCCCGCGACAAGATCTTCTTCGAGAACCTCACGCCACTGTACCCGCAGGACCGGGCGCAGCTCGAGACGACGCCGGACAACCTGTCGGCGCGGGTCATGGACCTGATGACGCCGATCGGCAAGGGCCAGCGCGGTCTCATCGTGGCGGCCCCGCGCACGGGCAAGACGATGCTCCTGCAGAACATCGCGCAGTCCATCGCCCGCAACCACGCCGAGGTCTACCTCATCGTCCTGCTCATCGACGAGCGCCCGGAAGAGGTGACCGACATGCAGCGTTCGGTGGACGGCGAAGTCATTTCGTCGACCTTCGACGAGCCGGCCCAGCGGCACGTGCAGGTGGCGGAGATGGTCATCGAGAAGGCCAAGCGCCTGGTGGAGCACCGCAAGGACGTCTTCATTCTCCTCGACTCGATAACCCGTCTCGCACGCGCCTACAACACCGTGATTCCGCCGTCCGGCAAGGTGCTCTCCGGCGGTCTGGATTCGAATGCGCTGCAGAAGCCGAAGCGGTTCTTCGGGGCGGCGCGCAACATCGAGGAAGGCGGTTCGCTGACCATCATGGCGACGGCGCTCGTGGACACCGGGTCGCGCATGGACGACGTGATCTTCGAAGAGTTCAAGGGCACCGGCAACATGGAGATCCACCTCGACCGGAAGCTGGTGGACAAGCGGGTGTTTCCCGCCATCGACATCCAGAAGAGCGGCACCCGCAAGGAGGAGCTGCTGCTCGGCAAGGAGGACCTCAACCGCGTATGGGTCCTGCGGAAGGTCCTCAATCCGCTGTCGTCGGTGGAGGCGATGGAGCTGCTGCTGGACAAGATGGGCAAGACGCGATCGAACGCCGACTTCCTGGCGTCGATGCAGAAGATGGGATGACGATGGCGACGATTCGCATTCGAGACAACGGTCCGTGCCTGGTCGACGGCGACGACGTACGGGTGGTGGACGCCGACGGCAACGAGTTTCCGATCACGCGCCGGCCGTTTACGCTGTGTCGCTGCGGACACTCCGGGAACAAGCCGTTCTGCGACGGCTCCCACAACCGCGAGGGTTTCGAGGCGGCTACCCGCGCCGGCGGGTGACCTCGTTCGCGGCGACCGGCGCACGCCGGGTGAACGTCAGCCCGTCCGCGCCGCGGTCGACGACCACGGTGTCGCCGTCCGCGAAGTCGCCCCGCAGGAGGTCCATCGCCAGCGGGTCGAGCACCCGGCGCTGGATCGTCCGGCGCAGGGGCCGCGCCCCGTAGGCGGGGTCGTATCCCTCGTCGATCAAGCAACGCAGTGCGCCGTCGGTCGCCTCGATCGTGATCCCGCGCTCGGCCAGCCGCCGTCCGAGATGGGCGAGCTGGATGGCCGCGATGTCCGCCAGATGGCCCCGTGCGAGGGCGTGAAAGACGATGATCTCGTCGACGCGGTTGAGAAACTCGGGCCGGAAGTGCCGTCGCACCACGTCGTCGATCCGCCGCCGCGTATCCTCGTCGAGGTCGGAGCCGTCGGCGGCGCGGGCGGCGATGAGCTCGCTGCCCAGGTTCGAGGTCATGATAACGACGACGTTCCGGAAATCGACCGTCCGCCCCTTGCCGTCGGTCAGGCGGCCGTCGTCCAGAAGCTGCAGCATGACGTTGAGCACGTCCGGGTGGGCCTTCTCGACCTCGTCGAACAGCACCACCGAGTAGGGACGCCGCCGCACGGCCTCGGTGAGCTGGCCCGCCTCGTCATGGCCGACGTAGCCGGGAGGGGCGCCGACCAGCCGCGAGATGGAGTGCTTCTCCTGGTACTCCGACATGTCGATGCGCACCATGGCCCGTTCGTCGTCGAAGAGGAACTCGGCCAGGGCGCGCGCAAGCTCCGTCTTTCCGACGCCGGTAGGCCCGAGGAAGATGAAGCTGCCGAGCGGGCGGTCCGGGTCCTGCAGGCCGGCGCGGGCGCGGCGTACCGCGTTGGATACCGCCGTGACGGCGTCGTCCTGGCCGATCACGCGCTTGCGAAGCCGATCCTCCATCCGGACGAGCTTCTCGATCTCGCCCTCGACGAGCCGCCTGACCGGAATGTGCGTCCACTTGCTCACGACGGCGGCGATGTCCTGCTCGTCCACCTCTTCCTTCAGCATGCGTGAGCCGGATGCGGCCGTGTCGCGGCGCTGCTGCAACTGCCGCTCGAGCTCCGGAAGCCGTCCGTACTGCAGCTCGGACGCGCGGGCGTAGTTGCCCTCTCTCTGCGCCCGTTCCACTTCGTGCCGCAGGGTCTCGAGCTCGCCCTGGATGCCGCGCGCGCCCTGAATCTCCGCCTTTTCGTGCTCCCACTGCGTGCGCAGGCGATGGCGTTCCTCCTGCAGGTCGGCCAGCTCCTTCTCCAGGCGCCCGAGGCGGCCGCGCGAGGCGTCGTCGGTCTCCTTGCGCAGCGCCTCGCGCTCGATCTCGAGCTGCATGATGCGGCGTTCGACCTCGTCGAGCTCCACCGGCAGCGAGTCGATCTCGGT
>WTGR01000799.1 GCA_011523485.1 Acidobacteriota bacterium | reverse complement strand
GCGAGATGCCGCCGTCCGACGTGCCGGGCGAGCTGCTGTCGCCGACCCAGCCGTTCCCGACCCATCCGCCGGCTTACGACCGGCAGGGAGTCGGCATCGAGGACCTGATCGACTTCACGCCGGAGCTGCGCGCCGCGGCGGAGGAGCTGGTCTCGAACTTCCGCATTGGGCCGATCTTCACGCCCCCGGTGGTGGCCGAGACGGACGGGCCGTGGGGCACGCTGATGCTGCCGTCGGCCGGCGGCGGCGCCAACTGGCCGGGCGGCTCGGTCGATCCCGAGACCGGCATCTTCTACCAGTACTCCTTCACGCAGGTCACGTCGCTGGGCCTGGTGAACGACCCGGAGCGCTCGGACATGAACTTCATCCGGGGGAATCCTCCGGGGGTGCCCGCGCGCCTGCGCGCGTTGAACATCCGGGGGCTGCCGCTCGTCAAGCCGCCGTGGGGGCGCATCACGGCCATCGATCTCGCGACGGGGGACTTCCTGTGGCAGGTCCCGCACGGCGAGACCCCCGACAACGTCCGCAACCACCCGGCGCTGCAAGGCGTGGACATCCCGCGCACCGGCCGCATCGGCCGCGTCGGCACGCTGATCACCAGGACGCTGGTGATTGCGGGCGAGCCGGGCACGTTCACCACGCCGTCGGGCGAGGTGGGAGCGATGCTGCGCGCCTACGACAAGGCGTCGGGCGAGGAGCTGGGCGCGGTCTACATGCCCGCGTCGGTGTCGGGGTCGCCGATGACGTACATGCACGAGGGGCGGCAGTACATCGTGACCGCCATCGGCGGAGCCGGATTCCCCGGTGAGTTGATCGCCTACCGCTTGCCGGAATAGCCGCGGGGGGCGCCGTCCGGCCGGCTCGGCTCCGAACCGGTCGGGGGGCGCTCCTGCGCACGCACACCGGCGCCGCGGAGAGGCTGTGCGTGTCAGACTGTCCTCGGCGGCGCCGGCAGCCCCCGGGTCAGTCCTTCGAAGAGCAGCCTCAAGCCCACGTTCGAACGCACCAGCGCGCTGGTCACCGCGGTCACCGCCCGCACGCTGCGACGCGAGATCTTCACCTCGTCGCCGCTCCTGAACGCCGGCGTGGCGTGGATGCGCCGCAGCGTGAGCACGGCCATGCCCAGCGGCCAGAGGCAGAAGCGGCGAATTCCGGTTTCCCCGGGGGGGAGCATCAGGACGAAGCGCAACGCGTCGGCGAGGTGGCGGCGGGTGATGGCGACCAGCTCCGACAAACCGTCGGCGAAGCCGGGGGCGGGCGGTCCGGCGGACAGCGAGCGCAGCTCGAAGCCGGTGGTCCGGAAGACGTCGCGCGGCAGCCAGCACGCGCCGCGGCGCCGGTCCTCCCAGATGTCCTTCAGGATGTTGACCATCTGCAGCCCCTGGCCGAACGAGACCGACAGCGCGAACAGCTCGTCGCGCCGCCGGCGGATGTCGGGGGAGTAGTCGCAGAAGAGGTCGGTGAGCGTTTCGCCGACTACGCCCGCGACGTAGTAGCAATAGCGGTTGAGGTGCGGGAGGTCCTCGAGTCCTTCCGGCGTCGCCCGCTGCTGGAACTCCGCCATGCCGCGCGACATCACGCGCACGCAGCGTTCGATGGCGCGGCGCTGGACCGTGCGGAACCCCCTGGTGACGCGAACCACCCGGGCGGTGTTGGCGACCAGATCCTGCTCGCGCTCCGTGCTCGATGACGACAGCAGGGCGCCGAGCTCGCGGGAGAACGGCGCCACCTCGGCGCGGCCGGCGACCACGTCGATGAAGCGCTCCGAGAACGCCTGCTTCTGGGCGGGGGACAGCGCCGGCTCGTCCTCTATGGTGTCCGCGATCCGGCACAACGCGTACACGTTGCCGACGACGTCGCGCAGCGGGTTCGGGAGTTGCGGAATGTTGAGGGCGAAGGTCCGCGAGACGCCCTGCAGAATCTCCGACTGGTAGGCGAGGTCGCTCTGCGCCGGTCCGGTCGGCGGGGAAGCCGTCATCGGCCGCCATCCTAGCCCGAAAACCGTCGCCTGTGGCTCCGGTTCCCGCCCAGCCGGGCCTGATCAGGCGTCTGCACCGCGTCCGCGGCGCAGCCTCGCGGCCCGAAAACCGTCGCCTGTGGCTCCGGTTCCCGCCCAGCCGGGCCTGACCAGGCGTCTGCACCGCGTCCGCGGCGCAGCCTCCCGGCCCGAAAACCGTCGCCTTGTGGTTCCGCTTTCCTGCTATCCTTCGCGACGCGACGAACGAAGGAGTCGAGAGTGCCAATACAGCGCATGCACATCGCGTCGATCATCGTGCTCGCGGGATTGCTGGCGGCCGGCGCGGCGCCGGCGGCGGCGCAGACCGACAACGGCGAGTGGCGTAGCTACGGCGGCGACATCGCCAACACACGCTACTCGCCGCTCGACGAGATTACCGCCGACAATTTCAACGACCTGGAGGTCGCCTGGCGGCTGAGGACGGCCAACTTCGGGCCCGAGCCGGAGTTCAACCTCCAGTCGACGCCGCTGATGGTGGACGGTGTGATCTACTCGACTGCCGGCCTGCGGCGGGCGGTGATCGCGGCGGACGCGGGCACCGGCGAGCTGCTCTGGATGCACCGCCTCGACGAGGGCGAGCGCGCCGAGGTGGCGCCGCGGCGCCGGTC
>WTGR01000216.1:2937-10992 GCA_011523485.1 Acidobacteriota bacterium | reverse complement strand
TGCCCCAGATATGCGTCACCGAGTTGATCATCCAGGTGCAGTGCAGGCCGACGACCACGCGCGCGAAGACGCCCCACAGCAGCCACGGCAGGCCGCCGATGGCCAGCAGCCCCAGCCCCAGAACCGTCAGCGGCACCCAGTGCCACCGGGTCAGCACCCGGTAGAAGGGATCCTTCATCAGGTCGGGCGAGTACTTCCCCAGGTTCTCGGTGTCGCCGTGCAGCGCCTCGCCGAAGATGGTCCACAGCATGTGGGACCACCACTTGCCGTCGCGCGGCGTGTGCGGGTCGCCGGCGCGGTCGGACTTCTGGTGGTGGATGCGGTGCAGCGCCGTCCAGAAGATCGGGCCCCCCTGCAGCGTCATGGTCGCGCAGATCGCGAAGAAGTACTCGACGATCTTCGGCGTCTTGTACGAGCGGTGCGTGTGCAGCCGGTGATAGCCGAGGCCGATGCCCCACCCGATGCAGATCCAGTGCAGCACCAGGGCGACCAGCACGGCGTCCCAGGTGGCGAAGAAAAAGGCGACGACCGCCAGCACGTGGAATATGGTGAACGCGATGGCGGTGCTCCAACTGATCCCGTCCGCGCTGGCGAAATCGATCTCCCTTGCGGGCATGGCAACTCCTTGAGAGCGGTCCGGGCACCGGCGCCCGGTCAACGGGCGATAAGCCTACCAAGCCGCGGCCGGACGCGGTGTAATAGTTGTGTAATTCCACACCGGCGCGGGTCGGACGAACACAATCCCTGACGTCTTTCCCCGGCGGCAGGGTCGAGCAGGATCGACCACCGCCGTCACAGGCTCTGCCCACCGGCCCGCCCATCGCCGCGGGGCCGAATGAACCGGCCGCGCAGGAGAAAATTTCGTTTATGATCGAAATGATCTCCAAATCGGTGCTTTTGTTCGACTGTATCTGAAACGATGGAGCTCCTGCGCCAGGAGTACCTCGACCGCCTCCGGCGGTTGCTGGACGCCCCCGCGATCACCGCGGTGACCGGCATCCGGCGGGCCGGCAAGAGCGTCCTGCTGCGGCAGTTCGCGGCCTCGCTGCGCGACGAGCGGGAGGTCGTCTACGTCGACAAGGAGTCGTTCGCGTTCGACGCGCTGCGGACGGCGCGCGACTTGATCGATCACGTGGAGTCCGCCACGCGCCCGGGCGAGCCGCGGGTGGTGATCGTCGACGAGGTACAGCAGATCGCCGACTGGGAGCGCGCGGTCGCGTCGCTGAACGGCGAGGACCGCACCGAGGTCGTCATCTCCGGCTCCAACGCCACGCTGCTGTCGGCCGAGCTTGCGACGCTGATCGCCGGCCGCTACATCACACTCCAGGTCTTCCCGCTGACGCTGGCCGAGTTCGGAGAGCTGTACCGGCAGCGTCCCGACGCGACGGCGGACGACGCCGAGCTGTTCCGGCTCTACCTGCGCATCGGCGGTCTGCCGGGACTGCTGCACACCGACCTGAGCGAGCTGGTGGTCGACCAGATGCTGGCGGACATGGTCAGCACCATCGCCATCCGGGACGTGATCCGGCGGCACCGCATCCGCGACGTGGCCCTGTTCGAGGCGATCCTGCAGTTCGCGGTCGACAGCATCGGCAGCCTGGTGTCCGCAAAGCGCATCGCCGACTTCCTGAAGAGCCAGCGCCGAAAGACGGCGGTGGACACGGTGCTCAACTACCTCGCGCACCTGGGCGACGCGTTCCTGCTGACGGCCGTGCCCCGCTTCGACGTGCAGGGCCGCAAGCTGCTGCAGGTGAACCAGAAGCACTACCTGGGCGACATCGGCCTGCGCAACGGGATCATCGGCTACCGCGAGCGCGACATCGGCGGCATCCTGGAGAACCTGGTCTTCCTGGAGCTGCGCCGCCGCGGCTACACGGTGACGGTCGGCGTAGCGGGAGCGCGAGAGATCGACTTCGTGGCGGAACGGCGGTCCGGACGCCGCTACGTACAGGTTGCCTACCTGCTCGAATCGCCCGCCACCATCGAGCGCGAGCTCGCCGCCTTCGATCCGGTCCGCGACGCCTACCCGCGGGTGCTGCTTTCCCTCGACCCGCACCAGCCCGCCGACCTGCAGGGCGTGCGACACCAGTCCCTGACCGACTTCCTGCGCGGCGCCCCGCTCGCCGCCGCGGCGGGCGACGAGCACTGACCGCGCGACAGGGCGGCAGCGTTCGCGCGAAACGGCGGCAAGTCGGAACCTCTTGCCACTCGGCCACCGCCGCGCCGTGCTCGATCCCCCGGAATCGCCCTTCCACAGGCCGCGCCGATGGCGTGCTACGATGCCCGCCAACATGGCCTCCATTCTGAGACGCCTCGCGGTTCTGGTCGCCGCCGCAGCCCTCGCCGCCTGCGCCGGCAGCCCGCCGCCCGCCGAGCCGGGCGGCCTGGCCATCGTCGGCGCCCAGCTCATCGACGGCACGGGCGGGGATCCGATCGCCGATTCGGTGATCGTCATCCGCGACGACCGCATCGTCGCGGCCGGGCCGCGCGCGACCACCGAGATACCCGCGGGCGCGGAGATCGTCGACGCCGCCGGCCAGACCGTCATCCCCGGCCTGGTGGACATGCACAACCACTACGGGGGCGACGCGGACGCGGCCCTGGAGATGCTGCGGACGCAGCTCTACTTCGGCGTCACCACCGCGCGCAGCATCGGCACCGACAACCCCGAGCAGGTGGCGCTGATGCTCGAGGCCCACACCGGCCGCCCCGACACGCCGCGCATGTTCACCGCCGGCCGCGGCTTCACGCACCCGGGCGGCTTCAACGCGGGCGCCCAGCAGCCTACCTCGACGGACGAGGCGCGCGAGATGGTCCGCGCCCTGGCCGGCCAGGGGGTCCACTTCGTCAAGATGTGGGTCAACGAGATGCCGGAGCCGGGCCTGAAGATCACGCCTGAGATCCGCACCGCCATCGTCGAGGAGGCCATCGCCAACGACCTCGTCCCCGTCGCCCACATCGACGAGGAGGCCGACGGCCGCCAGTTGGTCGAGGCCGGCCTCAGCGACTTCCTGCACTCGACCGTGCGCACGTTCGGCCCCGGCAGCGGCGCGCCGATGGACGATCCCGAGCCCTCGGCCGCGTTCATCCGGATGTGCCTGGACAACAACGTCTCGTTCACGCCCACGCTGTCGATCGTCCAGAACAACTGGCACTTCGCCGAGCACCCCGAGCTGCTGGACGATTCCGACCTGCGCGCGGCCATGAACCCGCAGGCGCTGGCGCGGTGGAGCGACCCCGAGGCGCGCGCCGAGGTGATCGAGGCCGACGACTTCGAGGACCGCAAGGCGGCGTTCCGGCAACTGCAGGACTTCGTCAAGACCATGCACGATGCCGGCGTGCGCGTCGCCCTCGGCACCGACAGCGGCACCGCCAACGTCCCGATGGGCTGGGGGACGCACCACGAGCTGGAGCTCTACGTGGAGGCAGGGCTGACGCCGATGCAGGCGATCGTCGCCGCGACCGCCACCAGCGCCAGCGTGACGCCGCCGGTGGGGGAGGCGGTGTTCGGCAAGCTGGAGGCAGGGAAGATTGCGGATCTGGTGGTGCTGCGTGCGGATCCGCTGGAGGATATTCGGAATACACTGGAGATTGACCGGGTGATGAAGGGCGGGGAGTGGGTTGAGCGGGCGGGGTTGTTGCCCAGGCGGTAGGCCTCTGCACCGTCCATCCAGAACGACACGTTCCAGTCAGCTATCTGAGAGACATTCGCAATGCCCCATCATCCACTTGACACCATAGAGGTTCTCATCATCAGTTGGATTCTCGGAGGCGAATCCGACCTCGACCGCATACCCACATCGCACGGCATTCTCGACCGAGCGCTCCAGTCCGCCGTGAGCCGGGGCGCGTTCCCATCCTGGGTTCGCGAAGAGCTCAACTTCGTGGATTCCCGGATCGGACTGCAATGCGTAGAGCTGCCGTCTCTACTGAACTGGGCCCAACGTGCACAGCTCACGACGGCGCCCAACCCCACGTACCATTCCACTCAAGTACAGATCAGCCGAAACGCGGCCCTGAGAATCCTGTCGGAACTCAACATTGCGAAGGAAGATGCCAAGAAGTGGGGCACTATTCTCCGAGAGGCGGCCGATTCGGAACGCGAGTCGATGAGTGACTATCCGGACTCTGCAATCGAAGAATACTAATCGACATAGCCGCCCATCCTGCCGACAGGGTGGCCGGCCCACCATCCAACACAGCGGAAGTCGCGAGAGTTGTCAACAATCGATCCCGCCGAGATTCGTTCTGCGCTCATGTCCACCGCCCCGAGACTCTGGGAGGATCTCGGCGTCCTTGCTGAGCAGTGGACAGCGCCTGCACTCAGAAGACTCGATTCCACCCGGCCTCACGCCGGTTATCCGAAGACATTCAACGACCCCGTCTGGGGCGTCGTGGAGCTCATGCCTTGGGAAACGGTGCTTCTGGACTCTCCCTTGCTCCAGCGGTTGCGAGGCGTACGTCAACTCGGCATGGCCCACCTCGTCTATCCGGGTGCAGGCCATGACCGCCTCGAGCACGCAAAGGGTGTGGTAGAAGCCGCAGAACGCATGATCCAGGCGCTCGAAAAGAACGCCAACCATCGAAGGCAGTTCGGCGAGGATCGCGACGAGAATGTGCCACAGGTGATTCCGGAGGATCGTTACGCCACGCGGTTGGCAGCCCTTCTGCACGACATAGGGCACGGACCCTTCAGTCATGCCACCGAGCGACTGATCGAAGACCGATACCAGGAAGAATTCAACGACACCGTAAGCGCGCTCCGACGTTTCTTCGAAGGCGTAACGGCAGTAGCCCCCGGCGAGGTCATCGCAACACTCATTGTCCTTGGTGACGCGATGGCCAAAGTCCTTACACATCCGACAATGGCTGCCGCTACTACCTCGAGCGAGCTACCTGCGGCCATCGCCGCCCGCATCCTCGGCTCCCGGAGCTGCCTGAAGGCCGGTTACCTTTCCGGGATCATAAGCGGTCCAGTAGACGCCGACAAGCTTGACTACGTCGCCCGCGACTGTCATCACTCTGGCCTTCCTCTTGGGATCGACCTGACACGCCTGGTCAGCAAGCTTGAGGTCGTCACCGTTACACCCGAAAACGCACCGAATCGGAAGCTTCGTGAAAGGGCCGCACAGAGCCCAATGGGGCGTTTCTATGACATCGGCATCTCGCAGACTGGCCTTGGCTCTTACGAACAGTTGATAATTGCGCGAGTCCTGCTGTACGACCGACTTTACTACCACCACAAGGTGCGTGCGGCCGAATCCATGCTCCACAGCCTAATCCGCGTCGCCGAAGGGGAGCGGGGGGCACAGTATTCGATTCGGGAGCTTTTTGCAGGCATACCCGACGATGTGTTGGTCAGTGCCATTGGGGGCGATTTCAAATCGACGACCTTGCCGTATGGCGGGAAGCGTTCACGGACAATCTGCCAGGCAATTCAAGAACGGCGCATTCACTATCGTGCCTACGCGTTCGCCGCTCGCTTCATCGCGGGGATTGGTAGCCTTCCCGAGAGAGAGCAGCAGGATACCCGAGCACTCATGTGGCGCCGATTGATCAAGCGGCTGTCAACGGATTCGGGCTGCCGGGACATGGCCCGAAAGATACACGCGAAAGCGCTGGAACTCTCGGACACCATACCCGATTTGTGCGACAATACGACCGCACTTGAGGAAGATGAGATTCTTGTCGACCTGCCGATCAACAGGGTAGTGGTTCGGGGCGGCGACATGTTGACTCGAACTGATCGGGGCCACATCGGTACACCCAATCTTTTTTTCGATCCCGAACGCTGGTCCGAAGCGTATGAACATCAGAAGCAGTGTGGGTTCGTATTCACGCCCCGCAACCGGGTACCTCTGGTGGCGTTGGCGTCGCGGATTGTGTTCTACGAATGCTTCGGCGTCGTCATGGACCAGCAGGCCGACCGCGCAGCGAAGGTTGCCGACGTCGTTGACGACACGTGGGTAAGGGCAGCCGGAGACAACCACTTGTGCAGTCCCGAATGCGTGGATGTTCTTCAGGGTGGCCGTCCGAGGCTGGCCCTGTTTCGTGGAGAGGATTTCGAGCTGCCACAGGATTGGTTGACCGAGGATTCCGATACCGGCGCCCGCCTGGCTCGGGAGATCAACGAATGCCTACCCATGGGACTGCCAGCCTCATTCCACGAGGCTGTTTCCACGACGATAACGGATATCGCCTTCTTTGCGAACATGATCGAAAAGACTGGCACCTGGACATCTGCGGATGATCTTTCCGAAGGTACACTGCAATCGAAGCTGCGCCAACACCTACACTCCCGCGATATTCCTGTCACCGAGGGAGCTGAAGTTGGCGGCGGAGAAACCGACATCATTGTAAATAGCCGCATCGTCGTCGAGAACAAGGTGGGCAAGGAGAGAGTCCGGGAGCCTTTCGCAGTCGGCCCCCACTACGCTTGGCAGGCCAGGCGCTACAGCATTGCTCTCTGCACACGGCTGGTGATTGTCGTCTTCGCATATCGCCCGGCGGATGAGGCTGCCCTGCTCCCGCTACCGCGACGGATTCAGGCATGCGCTATGCCGGAAGCGAAAGAAGACAGGTGCCAGATTCGAGTCGTCCTGCCATGGGGAGGCGATGTACCTTCCTCTGCGAAGCGGCCCGCCGCGAATAGCGATCCCCTGGAACAGTAGTGGCCACGCGGTTCGGCAAGAGGAGAGGCAGCGAGCTGCCGGACGCGGAGCTGACGCGGATGCAGACGAATCGCTCGGCTGATATCTGCGTCCGCGCAGAGCTTCAGGCCGGGGATGTCGTGCCGATCACCTCAACCAACTCGGCAACAACCGTCACTGAATCTTCGTCGTCGGTGGTCAGCTCTATCGGCGTGAAGTCGGGATTGGTGGGTTCCAGCACGATGCGAACGTGCCGCCATCCCTCCGCGTTCGTCTCCTTTTGGCTCCGGTAGCGCTTCACGGTGAATCGCTCGCCGGTATCGGGATCGATCCCATCGCGCAACTGGACAAGTACTATCTTGCCCTGGCGAGTGCCGGTAACGGGCCTTGCGAACAGACAGTACGATCCGTCTGGGATGTTCGGCTCCATCGAGTGTCCGACGACCTGGGCCACGAACATCCCGGGCCGTAACGACCGCGCCGTCTCGACTTCCACCCACTCCCACTCGGACTGGTCAGGGACGGCGTGCGGATCGCCGAAAGCGCCGGCGGCGGCGGCCAGTGGCACCAACGGCACGCAGCTACCGTCGCGCACCTCAGCCCTCGAGGCGACCAGCCGCAGGCGGGGCCGAGGCGTGGCTGCGCCGCTCGGCGCGGAATCGCGAAACCAGGAACGGTCCTCTCTGACCCTGCTCCGTACGTCCCGCATCGCCAAGTAGTTGGCGAGCCGCCGGAAGTGGCGCACCATCGCCTCTTCGTCGTCCAGGTCGTGGGCGGTGATTTCGATCACTTCGAAGCCGTGATTGCGGAGCCACGTGCGGATCTCGCGGTCCCGTTCGGCCGTTTCCGGATTGCCGTGCAGATGTGCGCTCAACCCGTCCAAGTAGATGCACACGCCCTCGTCCGGATCGTGATCCTCGGTGCGAAAGATCACGTCCGGCGTCGTGGACCCCAAGGTGTGATCGAGCCGAATCTGCTCGTCCCGCACGCCTTCGCCGAACCCGGCGGCGAGCAGCAGGTGACGCAGCTTGGTCTCCGCGTCGTTGACGGGAACTGCATCGTCTCCGGCCGTCGGCGCATCCGGCTGTTGCCGCGGTATCTCGTGTTCGAAGGAGAGCTGCTGTCCCCAGTCGTCGATCCGTTCGCGCGCCGCCTCCCGATCCAGGTACCGGTGGTAGTAGGCGTTGCGAAACGACTGCAGGCAATCGATGCAGGACGACTCGCACAGGCCGGGACAGGCGCCGGCGACCTCGCGGGCCACCTGAACGACCTCCGGGAAGCGCTCGCACAACTGGTCAAGGAGTCCCGATCCGCCGGGCATCGGATCCCAGAGCAGCGCGTCGACGTCGTCGCGGTCGACATGGCCGATGACGAGGACCTGCAGATCGTCCAGGTGCATGTCGAG
>WTGR01000216.1:0-2837 GCA_011523485.1 Acidobacteriota bacterium | reverse complement strand
ACCCGGCGAGGAGCTTCCCGTTGCGCTCCCCTGCCCCAGTCTCTCGACAGCGCCGGCCGGGCCCACGTTGACGAGGCGAAGGCGGACGCCCCGGCGAAGCTGCACGCGTTGCGGTCCCCAGCGAAACGCGCGCCCGCCGCTGTGCTGGCCGAGCTCGGTCCCGTAGATGGCGACGCCCAACTGGAAGCGCAAGTCCTCTTCGTCGGAGATGTGCGACGTGTGGATCAGGTCCGTATCGCAGACCGCCATCGTCTGGAGCAGCGTTCCGCTCAGCGACGACGTCTCGCCCGGCCGGGTCTCCCTGACGGCCTGCCGTTGCACCGAGACCTCGTAGTACGGCATGTCTGCCCGATCGCCGCCGGTCCGGGATCCGGCGCCGGCGGCGCCGTGCAGGTCGCGACGAAAGCGCCGGGCCACGAACCGGTGGCCGTTGGCGTAGATGAGGTTGCCGGGCACGTACTCGCGGAGAGCCGTCGCGGGCGGGCGCGGCAGGCTGAAGTCCATGGCGCCGGCGCGCCAGAACGGGATCTCCGCCCAGCCCACCACCGACCCGACCTCGAGGCCGTAGCCGGGCAGGAACCCTTCCGCGGCCAGGACGCTGAAGGTGTTGACATCGTCGTGGCCTTCCGCCTGCCGGCGGGACCGCCGGTCCGTTCCCTTGAGCCGCTTCACGAGCCTGTCGCAGCGGCGAAACAGCGCCTCGTCATCCGGTTCGAGCGTGCCGTGACGCTCGCGCAGGGCGTTGAGACGGGCAATCTGCCGCATCGCCCACTGCAGGCGGCTCCGCAGGCGCGCGACGACGCGTTCCAGGTTGGCGGTGAACGCGTCGACGTGGGCGCCCAGCGCCGCCGAGGTCGCAACCCCGCCATCCTCGGCCGGCCAGCCTTGCCGGAACACGGCCTGCACGCGGACGGCCAGGTCTGCGGCATGGCGCTGCACCAGATCGCGCAGCGCGCCGAAGTCGAACGGCGCACTGCGGACTTCGCCGTCCTCGAACAGGTACGGCTCCACCCGCCGCGGCAGGCAGCGGTGCAGCACGTCCCGGATCGCGGCCCGTTCCCCCTCCGGTCGGGCGGTGTCCCGTCCATAGCCGTGCAACGCCCCGATGATCGTCGCGTGCACGTGCTTGGCGACCATCACGTCGTTGCGCAGATTGAAGGCGGGCGCGTCGATGCGGCCGTCGAGCAGCTTCAACGGCTCGGCGAAGTACGCCCGGTCGTGCGAGACGGGCCGGCAGTAGGTCAGGTCCACCGCCATGCGATGGCGCCGACCCGCGCGACCGGCGCGTTGCCGGTAGTTGGCGGGCAGCGGCGGCACGTTGCGCATCAGCACCGAATCGAGCCTGCCGATGTCGATGCCGAGCTCCAGGGTCGGCGTGCACACCAGACAGTTCACCGCCTCCGAGTCGCCCCTGAACAGGTTCTCCAGGCGCTCGCGCTCGTCCGCCGGCACCATCGCCGTGTGCTCTTCGGAGCGCAGCATCGAGTAGGCGCCGTCGAGCAACTGCAGGTCGTAGCTGTCTTCGTCTTCCGGGACCCATTCGACGATGCCGTCGCAGCGCCAGGCGATGCAGCGGCGGTGCGGGGGCTCGCGGGTGGTGGTGCGGCGGCAGCTCCGGCACCGCCACACGCCACGGTTGGGCGAGAGCCGGAGACGGTCGGCGCTCACCTGGTGTACGCCGCTGACGTTCGGCAGCGGGCGTCCCCTGGACCCCTTGAGTCGGACCGGAACCAGCAGCCCGCGTTCCACCAGGAATGAAAAGAGGCTCTCGAGGAAGGGCCCGGTGGCGTCCGCAGGCACCTCCCACTTCCTCGCGATCTGCCGCATCGTGGTCTGGCCGGCCTCGCTCGACCACTGGATCACCAGCGCAGGCGTTTCGGCGGACTCGCGGCGCAGCTTCGTCCCCGCAGGCCCGCGAAGATTCGGCAGATAGCCCTGCTGAACCTCGGGGTCGCCGTCCTTCCAGTACTTCGTGAAGAGCTCATGCTCGGGATCGTGGAGCGCGCGCCGCCGGCGCAGATAGTCGAGCACGCTCGCCACGCCCTCCCGCAGGTGCTCCGCCGAGATGCCGAGATCGTGGGCGCGTTGCTGTATCCAGGGCAGGGAGGCATCCAGGCCGGCGTACTCCACCTTCATCCGGCCCCAGGGCTCGAGGCCGAGCGCCTGCCGCGATGCCAGGGTAGTCTCGCGCAGCACCTGGAACCGAAGGTACTTGCGGCGTTCCTTCGCGTGGCGCCCGCCCGCGTGCTCGCGGCGGGCCACCTCCCAGACTTCCGGAATCAACGCCCGCGACAGCGCCTGATCGCTCTCCAGCCGATCGTCGAGATGCGCGACGAGATCGCCGATGGACTGCGGACTGTCACTGATGCCCTCCGCCATGAGGGCGCGCAGCCGGAAGCGGCGCGCGTGGTCCTTCATCCAGCCGGCCTGGAACGCGGCATCCTGCCGGTTGTCGCAGAACACCAGCAGCCGCGGCCGCTGGGCGCGGTGCACCATGTCCTGGGCCAGCACGTGCACGTCCGCGACGTTGATGGCCCGGACCGGACGAGCGGGTTCCCGGTACCGGCCGCCGTTCGGCGTGCTGCCGGTGGACCCGCACGACAGGCAACTCGTCAGGAGTCCGGGGCGCTGCTCCTTCTGTCGAATGGCGAGCAGCCGAACCGTGTCCCCACTGCGGCCGCAGGCGAGGCAGCGGGAAACCGCCATCGGGTGCGCGGCGCCGCAACTGCAGCAGAAGTGGAGCGGGGCGGTACGGGCATGAGGGGCCGTCGTCTCCTCTTCCTCGTCTGCCCCGATCAAGGTGTCGACAAGGACGACCCGCCTGCCGCCGAGCTGCT
>WTGR01000069.1 GCA_011523485.1 Acidobacteriota bacterium | reverse complement strand
CGGTGGATGCGTCGGCGGCGTCGACCGTGCCGCTGAGCGGCGAGATGTCCGGCTCGGGTCACACCATCGAGGGCCGTCCGCTGTCGGATGGCGAGGTGCCGCCCGTGTTCATGGTCAAGCGGGTGGCGCCCGGCTACTTCGACGCGCTCCGTATCGGACTGGTCGAAGGTCGGGTGTTCGACCGGCTGGACGGTGAGCGGGAGATTCCGGTCGTCATCGTGTCACGGTCGCTGGCGCGCACGCACTGGGCGGGTGAGAGCGCGTTGGGCAAGGGGATTCGGCTCGGCGGCCCGCCCGACGAGGAAGGCGAGGAATGGTCCCGCGTCGTCGGCGTGGTGGACGACGTGCACGAGATCAACCTGCACGAAGACCCGCCGGACATGGCGTACTACCCGCTGCCGGGGGTGACGCGCGGAGAGGGCGCGCCTGCCGCGATGCGCTACGTGGTTCGCGGGCCGAACGCGGCGGCACTGTCGGGCGGGGTGCGGGAGGCGGTGCGCGGGCTCGACCCCACCCTGCCGATCGCCGACATCGAGACGCTGGAGACGCTGATCCGGCGGGCGCGCGGTACGCGGGCGTTCGTCATGATCCTGCTCGCGGTTTCCGCGGCGCTCGCACTGCTGCTCGGCTCGGTCGGCCTCTACGGCGTGGTCTCCTACCTGGTCGCCCAGCGCCGGCGCGAGATTGCCATCCGCATGGCGGTGGGGGCGCCGGCGGCCGCCGTGCACCGGCTGGTGCTGACCGAAGCGGGCGCGCTCGCGCTGGTCGGGGCGGCCGTCGGCGTGGGATCGGCGGTCGTGCTCACCCGCCGGCTGCAGGCGTTGCTGTTCGAAACGAGTCCGCTCGATCCCCTCGTCTTCGCCGCCGTCTCGACGCTGCTGGTCGGGGTCTGCCTGCTGGCGAGCTGGCTGCCCGCGCGGCGCGCGGCGCGTCTCGATCCCGTCACGGCGCTACGCGCGGAGTAAGAGACAGCAACCGATGCCGCCTCCCCGCGCCCCGCAGCGCCCGCACCGCCACGAGAAGCACGGCGAGGTGCGCGTCGACGACTATCACTGGCTGCGCGAGCGCGACAATCCCGAGGTCAAGGCGTACCTGGAGGCCGAGAACGCGTACCTCCGGGAGGTCACCTCCGCCACCGCCGCCTTCGAGGAGCGGCTGTTCGACGAGATCAAGGGGCGGATCGAGCAGACCGACATGTCGGCGCCCTATCGCGAGGGGGCGTATCGGTACTACCGCCGCTACGAAGAGGGCCGGGAGTACGAGATCCACTGCCGCCGCCCGCTTGCCGGCGACGGCGCGCCGCGTGGCGCCGCGGACGACGAGCAGGTGATCCTGGACGTCAACCGGGTGGCCGCGGGGCACGAGTTCTGCCAGGTGGCGTCCCGCCCGGTCAGTCCCGGCGGGCGTCTGCTCGCCTACGCGGTCGACACCGTCGGGCGCCGGCAGTACGCGATTCGCGTCCGCGACCTCGCCACGGGAGAGGAGCGGCCGGACGTCATCGCCGACGTCACCTCCAACATCGCCTGGGCGGCCGACGGCAAGGCGTTCTTCTACGCGCGGCACGACCCGACCACGCTCCGCCCGTATCAGGTCCTCCGGCATCGGCTGGGCGACGACCCGGCGGACGACAGGCTCGTCCACGAGGAGACCGACGACACGTTCTCGTGCGGCGTGTGGCTGAGCCGATCGAAGCGGTACGTCCTGATCGGGTCGTTCCAGACCCTGACCACCGAGTTCCGCTATCTCGACGCCGCGGACCCCGACGCGTCGCCGAAGGTTCTGCTTCCGCGGGAACGGGGGCACGAGTACGACATCGACCACTACCGGGGTCGTTTCTACATCCGGTCGAACGACGGCGCCCGCAACTTCCGGCTGCTGGAGGCGGACGACGGGGCGCCCGCGCGGGACGCCTGGCGAGAGCTGATCCCGCACCGGGACGACGTGCTGATCACGGGGTTCGAGCTCTTCCGCGACCACCTGGTGGTGGCCGAGCGGCACGCCGGGCTCACGCGGCTCCGCGTGCGGCGGTGGGACGGCCGCGAGCACCACGTCGCGTTCGACGAGGCGGCCTGCGCGGTCTCGATCGGCACGAACCGCGAGCCGGAGACGACCACGCTCCGCTTCCACTACAGCTCGCTGACCACGCCGCCCTCGGTCTACGACTACGACCTGGATACCCGCGCGCGCACGCTGCTCAAGCGCGAGAAGGTCCTGGGCGACTTCGACCCCGGGCGCTACGAGACGGAGCGGCTGCTCGCGACCGCGCCGGACGGGGTGCGCGTGCCGATCTCGCTGGTCCGCCGAAAGCGGGAGGTGTCGGGCCGCGGTGCGCCGGAGGAAGCCGCCGGTGTGCCGGCCGACCACAGCCGTGCGACGGATGACGCCGGCCCGGCGCCGCTGCTCCTCTACGGCTACGGCGCCTACGGGATCAGCATGGAGCCGACGTTCCGCTCGGCGCGCCTGAGCCTGCTCGACCGCGGGTTCACTTACGCCATCGCCCACGTCCGAGGCGGGGAAGAGTTGGGCCGCCGGTGGTACGACGACGGCAAGCTGCGGAAGAAGAAGAACACGTTCACCGACTTCATCGCCTGCGCGGAGCACCTCGTCGCCGAGGGTCACGCGACTC
>WTGR01000747.1 GCA_011523485.1 Acidobacteriota bacterium | reverse complement strand
GAAACGGGAGTGGGCGCCGCTGGTCGATCCGCTCCTGCAACGTGTCGAGGAATACGTGGCCCTGGGCGACTACGCCCCCGCGCGCCGCACCGGTCCGGCCGTCTGGGTGCGCTGCGTCGTGGACGGCGCGCTCGACGAGCCGGCACTGCCGGATGACCGCGCGCCCATCATCTACCTGCCGGGCGTCGCCCGCCAGGATCTACGCGCCGGCGAGGAGTGCCCGGACGGGCTGAAGCCGCTGGTGGAGCTGCTGTTCCGGGGCGCCCTGTGGCGCCAGCCGAACGGGAGCGACTGGACCGTGAACGCCTTCCTGACGTCCCGGAAGACGCTCGGTCTGGACGTTGCGGGGGACCGCGCCACGTCGGAGGCGCTGCTGCGCGCGCTGGCAGAGGTGGCGCTGACGCCGGTGGCACAACTCCAGGGACGTCGCCTGGAGGCGGAAGACTTCGATCGCCTGCTGGCCGGCGACGTCATCCGGGATCTCCTGCGGTGGATGGGCGATCCCGACACGACGCGGCACCGATTGGGCGAGAACGGCTGGCACGCGTTCTGCAGTCGTTGCCGGGACGAGTTGGGGTTCAGTCCGGAGCAGGAGGCGGACGTCGTCGCCGGAGAACGAATGGCGAAGGGTGAGGGGGCGTGGGCGGCAGTGTGGGAGCGGTTCACCGAGGCGCCGGGCAACTACGGTGACGTTGCGGGTCTGCTGCGGCGCAGCGCCCCGGCGGACGCGCTCCGTTTCGAGGAACGAGAACGGTGGCCGGACCTGAACGACCAGGACGAGGAGGCGGTGCGGCTCGCGCTGCAAGGGCTTCCGGAGCTCTCGCACCGTGAGGCCTGCGAGGCCGTGGCCGGCCTGGAAGAGAAGCACGGGGAACGGCGCGCGTGGGTGTGGGCTCGCCTGGGGCTGGCGCCGATGGCGGCGATCCTGAAGCCGCTCGGGAGCCTGGCGACCGCTGCACAGCAGGCCCTGGGTGGCAGCGAGCCCGCCGACGTGGCGGATGCATACCTGGAGCGTGGGTGGCAGGCCGACCTTGGCGCGTGGCAGGCAGTGGCCGCAGCGCCCGTTGCCGACGAAGCGTGCGTGGCGGCGGCGGTACGGCATTTGCTGCAACCGTGGCTGGAGGACTCGGCGCGGGCGTTTCAGGCGGCGCTTGAACGTGCGCCCCTGCCGGGCGACGGCGGGCAACCGGCAGTCGCCGCGGAGGACGACGGTTGTCTCGTGTTCGTGGACGGTTTGCGCTTCGATCTGGCGCAACGTCTGGCGGCACGGTTGGAAGGCCGCGGTTTTCGCGCCGGCCTTCGTCGGCGCTGGGCCGCGCTGCCGGCGGTCACCGGCACAGGGAAACCGGCGGTGACGCCGGTGGCGGCAGAGATCGAGGGGGACACGCTTGGGCAGACGTTCGGCGCGCGGATGAAGGTCGGCGGCAAGTCAGCCGATGCGCCGGCCTTGCGCGCCGCGTTGGAGGCCGCGGGCTACCAGATTCTGGGTGGCGATGGCGCCGACGCCCCACAGAGCCATCCGGCGCGGGCGTGGCTTGAGACCGGCGAGTTCGACACGCTGGGCCACCAACGGGGCGCGCAGCTTGCGCGTGATCTCGAACGGGAGCTGGAGCGCGTCGCGGGCCGGATCGAGCGCGTGCTGGACGCTGGCTGGACGTCGGTACGAGTGGTGACGGACCACGGGTGGCTGTTGCTGCCCGGCGGACTGCCGAAGGTGGATCTGCCGAAGCACCTCACCGAGAGCCGCTGGGCGCGCTGTGCGGTGATGGCCGGCGAATCGGCGCCCGGCGTCGTCCGCGCTCCCTGGCACTGGAACCGCACGCAGTGGTTCGCGACGCCGCCCGGCATCGCCTGCTTCAACCGATCCGAGGAGTACGCGCACGGCGGCCTGAGCATCCAGGAATGCCTCATCCCGGATCTCGTCGTCACGCGCGTCGAAGGCGCGGAAACGGGCGGCCGCATCACGTCGGTGACGTGGCGCGGCCTCCGCTGCTTCATCGAAGCGGCGGTTCGCGGCGGACCCGTGATGGCCGATCTGCGCCTGGGACGGCCTACCGGCGAGTCGGTGGCCGCCGCTGCGAAGCCGGTCGACGCCGAGGGCGCCGTCAGCCTGGTGCTGGCCGACGACGAGCACGAGGCGGCGGCCCTGGTGCTGGTGCTGGTGGACGACGCGGGCCGCGTGCTGGCCCAGCGGCCCGTCCGTGTGGGAGAGGACGTATGAGCGAGTCGGTCGCGATGGATCGCCTGGATACGCTGGCCGCGGAGGCTTTTCCGGGCTACCTCGTACGCAAGGACCTGGTACGTCGGTACGCGCGGCAGTACCCGGTACCGACCTACGTGGTCGAGTTCCTGCTGGGGCGCTACTGCGCCAGCGTCGATGAGCGGGAAATAGCGGAAGGGCTGGAGATCGTCGAGCGCCAGCTCCGGGGCCGGACGGTACGGACCAGCGAACAGGAGATCTTCAAGTCCCGCGCGCGGGAGAACGGATCGGTCAAGCTGATCGACGTGGTTCGCGCGAAGCTGGACGCGAAGAACGACTGCTACGTCGCCGAGCTGCCCAGCCTGAACCTGAGCGACGTGCAGGTGTCGGACGCCATCGTCAAGGACAACGAGCGCATGCTGGGCGAC
>WTGR01000692.1 GCA_011523485.1 Acidobacteriota bacterium | reverse complement strand
CGCCCGGCTCGTCGGAGCGGGCGACGGTGTTGAAGCGCCAGAGCCGCTCGCCCGTCTCGGCGTCGTAACCGCTGATGAAGCAGCTCTCCAGCGTGTAGCGGTCGCAACCGCTGAGGCCCTGCACCAGGGTCCCGCCGGCTACGACCGGCCCGCTCGTGTTGCGGAAGCCCTCGGTGTGGTCGGCGATGACCGTGTCCCACACCCGCTCGCCGGTGCGCGCGTCGAGGGCGATGAGGCGCGCGTCCGGGGTGGCCATGAACAACTTGTCCTCGTAGATGGCGAGGTTGCGGCTCATGCCGGAGTAGCCGGTCGTCGCCACCTCCACCTCGTGCTCCCAGATGAGGTCTCCGGTCGCCGCGTCGAGCGCCTGCACCACCGGCCCGATGCTCGCCAGATACATGACGCCGTCGTGGACGATCGGCGAGGGCGCGTTCCAGCCTCCTTCGTTCATCGCCCACACCCAGGCCAGTTCCAGCTCGCCGGCGTTGGACCGGTCGATGTCCGCCAGCGGGCTGTAGTTCCAGGCCTGGTAGTTGCGGCGGATCATCAGCCAGTCGCCGTCGTCCGGATCGCGCAGCATCGCGTCGGTCACCGGCCGGTAGCCTTCGACCGTGCCGGCCATGGTGACGCCGCCCGGCTCCGGCTCGGCGGATGGAGCCGCTGGCGGAGGCGTGGCTGCCGGAGCCCCCGCGGCTGCGCCGCCGCCGGCCTGGACAACTGCCGAGGACGCCGCGCTGACGGCCGCCCCGATGGAGACGGTCGCCGCCGCGGTCAACGATGCGCCGCCCGCCGGCGCATCGTTCGCCTGTAGCAGGTAGGCCACGACGTCGAGGTACGCCTCGTCGGTGAGAGAGCCCGCCTGCCCCGGCGGCATCGAGCCGCTGATGCGGACGAAGAGATCGCCCGGACTCAGATCCGCCCAGAACTGCAGGAAGCTCTCGCCGGCAAGCTGCGGCGCCTCGAAGGTGCCCTGCAGGTTGGACTGATGGCAGACGGCGCACTCGCGCTCGTAGACCGCGCGGCCCGATTCCGCCTGGGCCGCCGTGTACACGCCGTCCGCAGGGATCTGTGCGGCGTCCGGAACCACCATGCCCGGCACCAGAACCATCGCCGCCGCTAATGCCGTCGCCGCCTGCGACACTCGTCGAACGCGTCCGCTTCGTGACCGGTTCATGGCTGACCTCGCCTGAGATTGCGCGTTTCTGTGGTTTCGCAGCGAGTATAGTGCCCGCTCCCCGGACATGCGCAGAGCACGTCGGTCCGGTCCGCCGCGTTGCGTGCTAGCATCGAGTACGCGAGAGGTTCGTCCGCATTGCCAGGTCTGCGTGCTGGTTTGCGGACCCCCCTTTGCGACCAGGAGACGTTCCGTGACCGACCTGCTCATCGCAGCCGCCGCCGCGCCGTCCATCACGATAGAGTTGCCAACCGCGATGACCGCGATGCTCGGCCTCATCGGTCTTCTTCTCGCGCTCATCGCTTGGTTCCTCAAGGAGGCCGTCGCCGACAACAAGAACGTCCACAAGGAACTTGGAGAACGGATCGGCAAGGTCGATTCCGAACTCGCCAAGGTGCGAGAGTCTGTCGGACGGATCGAAGGCTACCTGTACCGCCCTTCCGTCGCGGCCGGTCCGATCCCTCCTCCGACGGAGCTTCGCGAGTGAGCGCATGACCAACAACGTGCAAATCGGTGTCGGGTTCGCGGCCGGTGTCGTGGCATTCACCGTCGTCGGTCGGCCGACCCCCGCGGCGGCGCCGGACGGCAAGGGACGCGTGCCTCTGGAACAGGAGTTCTTCACGCCGCAGGAGGCCCGCGATCTGGCTCGCACCATTCTGGAAGCGGCTGAGTTGGCCAATCTTCGTCAGGAGCAGGCCAACACCGTTCAGCAGCCGGAGCGGCGGGCGCAGGATCGGCAAACCGACGGCAACGTCACCGTTCGCGTTGGCGCGCGCGGTCCGAGGTTGGAAGGGGACATCGGGCCCGTGACCATGGCACAGGACGCGATCCTGAAGGCCATCGGTTCGCTGAGGGTTGCGCACGACCCCGACGAGATAGACAAGATCGACGCGGCGGCCGCAGAGCGGGGCGGGAAGCGCAGCCCGGACGACCCGACGCGATGGACCTTCGAGGATGGCTCGTACATCGTCACGCTGGACCCGGAACCTCCGGCAGTGCGCGATCGTCCGTGAGAGCGTTCGACGCCACCGAACCTCACCGTGGCGTCTGATAGCTGCTCGCGGCCGGTGTAGACTCGCCGCATGTCCGAGCCAACCAACGACGGCAGCGGCCGACCTTCGCGCCGGCGCTTTCTTCAGGGAATCGGCGGGTTCGCGGCGCTCGCCGCGTCGTTCGGCGCGAGTCGGGGCCCGGCCGGAAACCCCCGGCCGGGCGGCGCGCGTCCGGGGCCGGGCGGCGCGGCGCTCGAGATGCCGGGCCCGCGCATCACCGTGCGCGAGGTGGACGCCTACCCCATCTACATCAACCAGCGCTCGGAGGGTCTGCTCGACCCGCCCGTCTTCGACGGCGACGACGACCCGCGCCGCTGGCGCTGGGGCGGCCCGTTCGAGCAGCTTCCGTCCGCCATCATCGCCGTCATCAAGACCGACCAGGGAATCGTCGGCTTCGGCATGGGCG
>WTGR01000264.1 GCA_011523485.1 Acidobacteriota bacterium | reverse complement strand
GCCTTCACCTTGTGACGGAGCATGTACTGCGGAACCTGATCCTTGAACTGCTCGACGAAGTACGGGCGCTCGGGCCGCGGTCCGACCAGGGACATCTCGCCGCGCAGCACGTTCCAGAGCTGCGGCAGCTCGTCGAGGCTGAAGCGGCGCAGCACGCGACCGACCGGCGTGCAGCGTGGATCGTCCCTGCGGGTCCAGATCGGTCCCGTGTGACGTTCGGCGTCGGTGAACATCGATCGGAACTTGATCGTCATGAACGGGCGGCCG
The DNA here is from genome assembly GCA_011523485.1 of Acidobacteriota bacterium. Next base: position 2,366 of record WTGR01000264.1, on the reverse strand, counting down.
TCGAGCCCCATGCGCTCCTGCCGATAGATTGCCGGGCCGGGAGAGGTCAGACGGATGACGGCGGCGATCACCGCCATCGGCGCCGCCAGCACCAGCAGCGCCGCGACCGTGCAACCGACGTCGATGACTCGCTTGACGGCGGCGTTCAGGCCCTGGAGCGGGACGTCGTTCACGTTGATCAGCGGAATGCCGTCGAGCTCCTCGAGCCGGGCGCGCAGCGTGACGAACTGCAGGAAGTCGGGCACCACCTTGACGTCTATGCACTCGCGGTTGGCCACCTCGATCAGCCCGAGCATCTTGACGTGCCGGTCCAGCGGGAGCGCCACGTACAACTGGTCGATGCGCTCCCGCGTGACGACGTCCCCGGCATCGGCCAGCGTCCCCAGCAGCGGCAGGCCGCGGTAGCCCACGTTGTCGCCGCCGGCGACGTCGTCGTCGAGGAAGCCGGTGACGTGGTACCCGAACTCGGCATGCCGCAGAAAGCGATCCGCGACGTGCCGCGCGAGCTCGCCGGTGCCGGCGATGAGCACCCGCCGCAGTCCGATGCCCGCCGCGAACCGGCGCCGCATGTAGCGCCGCAGCAGGTCCCGTGACGCGTAGGTCAGGCCGACGTTCAGGACGACGAACAGGCCCCAGACGAGGCGTGAGACTTCGAACGCCCCGGCGTCCCGGTCGGCCGGCGAAGCGGAGTACACCTGCACGTACAGCGTGCCGAGCAGCCCCGCGATCACGGCGAGCAGCGTGCCGACGAGCAGGTTGAAGAAGTCGTCGACGCCGGTCCGGTGGCGATGCAGGCGGTAGGCCCCCTGCAGGTGGAACGCCAGCGGTACGAGCAGGCCGACGAACGGCATCAGGACGAGGTACTGCGGAACGAAGGCCGGCTGTCCCTTCGGCGTCGCGAACAGGCCGACCTCGAAGCGCAGGTAGTAGGCCAGCGCGAACGCCGCCATGCCGAGCGTGAAGTCGAGGACGACGTGGCACGCGATGAGAACTCTCGTCTGCCGAGTCATGTCGTCGGCCGAATCCTATTGTGCTCTTCGCCGCCCGTCAGCAGGCGAGCTTCTCGATCGCCTCGCGCATCCGCTGCTGGAACACCGGCCGGGAGAAACGCGACGCCGCGCTGCGAAGCCGCGCCGGATCGAACGCCCGGTCGTCGAGCGATCGGATGGCCGAGGCGAATGCGCCGGCCGTCGGCTCGGGCACGAGCAGGCCCGTAACCTCGTGCTCGACCGTCTCGCACGCGCCGCCGCTCGCAAGGGCGATGACGGGGCGCCCGCAGGCCTGCGCCTCGACCGGCGCGATGCCGAAGTCCTCCTCGCCGGTGAGCAGGCAGGCGCGGGCGCCGCGGTACAGATCCCGGAGCTCGGCTTGCGAGCAGTGTTCCATGAACTCCACCGTGGGACCGGCGAGGCGGCGCAGCCTGGCGGCCTCCGGGCCGCTGCCGACCACGCGCAACGGCACGTCCGCCTGACGGCACGCCTCTATCGCCAAGTCCACGCGCTTGTAGGGTACCAGCGCCGAAACGATGATGAAATAGTCGCCGGGCGCCGATCCGTCCGGATGGTAGAAGCGCGTGTCGACTGGCGGCTCGAGCACGTCGGCTGTCCGATTATAGTATCGGTCGATCCGGCCGGCGACATAGCGCGAGATGGCGACGTAGCGATCGACGCGGTCGGCGGTCGCCGCATCCCAACGGGCCAGGCGCCGCAGCGCGAGTCCGTACAGCCTGCTTCGGAGCGCCCCGACCCGTGCCGGACCGAAATAGGCGTCGAACTGATCCCAGGCGTAGCGCATCGGCGTGAAGCAGTAGCAGAGGTGGCGCGCGCGCCCCGTCGGCACCACGGCCTTCGCGGCGCAGTGGCTGGTGCTGATGACGAGCTCCACGTCGTCGAGATCGAGCTGCTCGACCGCGGCCGGAAACAGCGGGAGGTATTGCCGGTAGCGCGTCCGCGCCAGCGGCAGATGCTGGACGAAGGACGGCCGGGGGCGGTGCGCCTCGATGCGCGGCGTCACGCTTCCGCGCACGTGCACCAGCGTCAGCAGCCGGGCGTCGGGAACCAGCTCGAGGATGGCCTCGAGGGTGACCTCTCCGCCGCGCATTCCGGTCAGCCAGTCGTGGACGACGGCGACGCGCCTGCCGCCGACGTTCGCCGGAGTGACCGCCGGTTGGGCCAGCGTCGCGTCGCTCAGCGCTCTCCCTCGATTTCTTCGTAGATGCGGCGTACTTGCGTCACCGAACGCTCCCACGAGAATCGGCCGGCTCTGGCGAGGCCCTTGCGCCGCAGGTCCGCGCGGAGGCCGTCGTCCTCGAGAACGCGCGTGATGCCGTCGGCAATCGACCCCGCTTCCAGGGGGTCGACCAGCAC
>WTGR01000596.1 GCA_011523485.1 Acidobacteriota bacterium | reverse complement strand
CGCTGACCTGCTGATTACGAATCAGCTGCTCTACCAACTGAGCTACGCCGGCTTCCCCTGCGCGAAGAGGAGGGTCGGAGCGCCGCCTCGCGGCTGCGCGCCAACTAAAAATGTTAGCACAAGGCCAGCGCGCCGGTCGCCGAGCGCGGCTCGAGGCCGTGGCCGGCTTACCCGGTGGTCGAGCGCCGCTCGAAGAGGACCCGCCCCTCGTCGGACAGCAGCACCCACAGCCCATAGCCGCCCAGCGCGGTGCCGAAGGGGAAGTTGAGCAGGTGCAGCAGCGACAGCACGACGGTCAGCATGCGCGCCCACGGCCGGTAGGTCATCAGGCCGAAGCCGGCCGCGATGCCCGGCACCGACAGGGTCAACACGATCATCGTCAGCACCGTGCCCACGATGCCGACGATGGGGACGGCGATCCAGGCGTCCGGGTCCGACGCGGCGCCGAGGCCGATCAGGCCCGCTGCGCCGCCGAAGATGAGCAGGATCGCGAGCGCGGCGACCAGGCCGATGGCGCCGAACGCGATGTGGAAGGCGCCGAGAATCGTTACATGTCGTTCCATGGCGGGCTCCATCCCGAGCGTCGTTGCCAGCGCGCGGCGCAGATTCCTGGCCCGACAATCGTCGCCTGCGGCTCCGATTGCCGCCCAACCGGGCCGGACCAGACGTCTACGCCGTTCTACGGCGCAGACTCCTGGCGCCGCCGAACCCGTCGCCAGGACTCCGTGTTCGGCCCCCGGCCCAGCGCCCCGGGAGTCTGTCGCCGGAGAATGCGCGTCGTTGCGTTCCCCGGCGCCAGACTCCTAGAATAGCCTGTTGCCGTCGCCGCGCCGGGCGTCGCCGTGGCGGTCGTCTTGTCCGTCGGGCCCTGCGCACGCGGCCTGCGCCGCGGCGGGGTCGCCACCATGCGCATGCCGGAGCCGAACCGCCAGCAGCCCGACGGGCAGATCGTCATCCGGGGCGCCCGCACGCACAACCTCAAGAACATCGACCTGACGCTCCCGCAGGAGCGGCTGATCATCGTCACCGGCGTGAGCGGCTCGGGAAAGTCGTCGCTGGCCTTCGACACGGTCTACGCGGAGGGGCAACGGCGCTACGTGGAGTCGCTGTCGGCCTATGCCCGGCAGTTCCTCGAGCGGATGGAGAAGCCGGACGTCGACCGCATCGAGGGCATCTGTCCCGCCATCGCGATCCGCCAGAAGAACAGCGTGCGGAACCCGCGCTCGACGGTCGGCACGACGACGGAGATCTACGACTACCTGCGGCTGCTCTTCGCGCGGGTCGGCCGTACGATCTGCCGCGGCTGCGGCGTGGAGGTGACGCGCGAGACGCCGGAGGCGGTGGCCGGCAGGTTGGCCGCGCTGCCGGACGGGACGCGGCTGCTGGTCGGCTTCGTCCACGCCGTGGACGACGGGGCGGCGCGAGTCGGCGCGGCGGGCGCCGGCGCGGCCGCGGCCGGCGGCCGCGCGGATCCGGCGGCGGCGACTGGTGGTCCGGGCGCGGGCGGGGCGACCGATGTTCCGGACCCGGTGGGGGCGACCGCCGACGCGAGCGCGGTCGCGGCGGCGCTCGACGGCCTTCGGCGCAAGGGATTCGGACGGCTTCACGTGGATGGCCGCGCGGTCTCGTTCGACGATCTCGACCCGGAGGCGCTGGCCGGCCGCGACGCGCTGCAGGTCGTGGTGGACCGCATCCGGACCGCCGCGGAGGCGCTGCCCCGACTGACCGAGGCGATCGAGACCGCGTACCAGGAGGGGGGCGGAAACGCGTTCGCGGTGGAGGTGGGCGGCGCCGAGCCGGTGCGCCGCGAGTTCAGCGAGCGCTTCGAGTGCCGCCCCTGCGGAATCGCCTACGAGGCGCCGCAGCCGACGCTGTTCTCCTTCAACAGCCCGTTCGGGGCGTGTCCGACCTGCCACGGCTTCGGGAACGTGATCGAGCTCGACATGCGCCTGGTCGTGCCCGACGAGACGAAGTCGATCGCGCAGGGCGCCGTCGAGCCGTGGACCAAGCCGCACTACCGCTCGCATCTGGCCGACCTGAAGCGGGCCGCCCGCCGCCGCGACATTCGGATGACCGTGCCGTGGTCGGAGCTTTCGGACGAGGAGCGGCGCTTCGTGATCGAGGGGGACGGCGCCGGCTACGGCGGCATCCGGGGCTTCTTCAGCGCGCTGGAGCACAAGAAGTACAAGGTGCACGTGCGGGTGTTCCTGAGCCGCTACCGCGGCTACCGCGCCTGTGCGGACTGCGGCGGCACGCGCCTGCGGCGCGAGGCGCGCGACGTGCGGGTCGGCGGCCGGACGATAGACGACATCGCGGGGTTCACGGTGGGCGTGGCGCGCCGGTTCTTCGAGGACGTGGCGCTGTCGGCGAAGGAGACGGCCATCGCCGAGCGGGTGATCCGCGAGATCCGGCGGCGGGTCGGGTTCCTGAGCGGCGTCGGCCTCGACTATCTGACGCTCGACCGGCTGTCGTCGACGCTCTCCGGCGGCGAGGCGCAGCGGATCAACCTGGCGACCTCGCTCGGATCGTCCCTCGTGGGCACGCTGTACGTGCTCGACGAGCCGTCCATCGGGCTGCATCCGCGCGACAACGAGCGGCTGATTCGCATCCTCGGGCAGCTCCGCGACCAGGGGAACACGG
>WTGR01000508.1 GCA_011523485.1 Acidobacteriota bacterium | reverse complement strand
GTGGCCGGCCATTCCCGCGTCCAGAGGACCGCGCCGGTCTCCTCGTCGAGCGCCAGGAGCCGCTCGCGGCCGTCCATCGTGCGCGTGCCCGGCGTCTCCTGGTAGTCGAGGACGAAGACGCGGCCGTCCGCGACGGCCGGTCCGGCGAAGCCGGCCCGCACTGGGGCGCGCCACTTGACGATGAGTCCGTCCTCGGCGAAGCGCTCGACGATACCGGTCTCGTGCCACACGGCGGCGCGGTCGACGCCGCGCCACTGCGGCCAGTCCTCGGCGTCGAGCCCGGCGGTCGAGCAGTAGGCGGCGGAGCAGGCGAGCACCGCCGTCACCCGAAAGGGCGTACGATGGTCAGACATCAGGGACTCCAGCCTCCGGCCAGGCCGGCGGCGCCAGCGACGGCGGTCGCGCCGGCGTTCTTCATGAAGATTCTTCGATCGAGCCGGACGACGCCTGACATCGTTTGCCCCCTCGCATCACGTCAACGCTAGAGTCGCAGCGTTGCGGTCTGGAACTGGCCTCTCAACTCCGTCGTTCCCCTACGCCAGGACCTCCTTGAACACCTCCATCGCCGTTGCCATCTCTTCCCGGCTGCCGATCGAGATGCGGCAATGCGTGGTGTGCAACGGCGGGAAGTCCCGGCCCACCAGCACCTTGCGCTCCAGGCACGCCTCGCGGAACTCCTGCGCGGGGCGCCCGATGTGGACGAAGATGTGGTTGGTGTTCGAGTCGGGCACGTCGTAGCCCATGTCGCGGAAGGCGGCGATGACGCCGTCGCGAATCTCGGCGTTCTCCTTCACTTCCTTGTCGATGTGCGCCGTGTCCTCGAATGCGGTGATCGCGGCTATCGCGCCCAGCATGTTGACGTCGCCCATGCCCCAGGCGTCGCGGATCCGGGCCAGGGTCCGCTCCTGGCCGAGGCCGTAACCGACACGCAGGCCGGCAATGCCGTGCGCCTTCGAGAAGGAACGGGTGACGAAAACGCGCTCGTCCTCCAGGGCCAGGGGCACGGCGGTCTCGATCGCGCCGGGCCGGGCGTAGTTGATGTAGGCCTCGTCCACGTGAATCATCGTGTCCGGCGATTCACGCAGCACGCGGCGCACGAAACCCTCGACGGCGCCGGGTCCGTGCACCGTGCCGGTCGGGTTGTTCGGGTTGCAGAGATAGACCAGGCCGGCGCCGCGGGACGCCTCCGCCAGCGCATCGAGATCGATGGCGAGCGAGCTGTCCAGATCGATCTCGGTCGTCTCGACCCCGATCCGCCGGGCGGTGGCCAGGCTGGTCGAGTACGTGGGCATGGGGGTCACGAAGCCCCTGGCCGCCGAGCAGAACGCCCGCACCGAGCCCTGCAGCAAGGGGGTGGAGCCGGTGGCGAGCTGGACGTTGCCGGTACCCACCTTGTAGTAGTCCGCGATGACCTCTCTCAGCTCGTTGACGTGATCCGGCGAATAGCCGCGGCCCATGCGCTTGTTGGTGTGGGCCTGTATGGCCTGGACGGTCTTCGGGCCGGGGCCGCGCGCGCTCTCGTTCTGGTTGAGCTGGATGACGCCGCCGTCATAGACGCCGGACTTCGCGGCCTCCCGCGTCTGGGCGCTGGCCCGCTTGCCGAACGGTGACGTGCCGGTCAGGGCGCCGGCCGCGGCGCCCAGCGCGATGGTTCCTACGAATCCACGGCGTGTCGTCTTCATTCGATTCCTCCCCGGGAAGCGATGGCGCCTGGTTTCTCCGCCGCCGGCCGGCGGTGAGCGCCTCGGCACCCGTGCAAGACGCCACCGTCCCGGCGTGTCGGTCGGTACGATGCCAGCATTCTATAACGCCTATAATCGCGGGCCATGCGGGCGGCCCGGCGAGGTCGTCCGGAGGGAGACGCGCCGATGCCGAGACAGACACGCGCGGGACACGGCGGCGGATCGAGCGACGGCCGGGCGCCGCGGAGGAGACGACCGCCGGCCGGCGCCGTGGGCCTGGCCGCCGTCGGGCTGGCCCTCGGCATCGCCGCACCGGCCGGGGCCCAGCCCGCGGCGGGCGGCGCGTTCCTCGACGCGCAGGCCGCGAGCGGACGGACGGCCTACGGCAGCGCCTGCGCCTCCTGCCACGGCACGACGCTGCGGGGCGCGGTGCACGGGCCGGACCTGACCGGTCCGGGCTTTCTGAGCAACTGGGGCTCGCAGACCGCGGCGGCGCTGTACGAGTACGTGCGGGCCGAGATGCCGCCGGGGCTCGGCGGATCGCTCCCGAGCGACACCTACCTGAGCATCGTCGCCTACCTGCTGCAGGCGAACGGCCATGCGGCGGGCGCGCAGGCGCTCACCGCGGACGCCGCGGCCATCGTCGGCCAGCCCGACGCCGCGCCGGCCGGGGGCGCCCCCGCCGCGGCGGATGCGTCCGACGCGGCGGCGGGGGACGAGCCCCGCGACGTGGACGCCGTGCCGGCGCTGCGCACGTTCGTCAACCGCGAGGTCTCCGGTCTCACGCCGGTCACCGACGAGCTGCTCCGGAATCCGCCGGCGGCGGACTGGCTGACCTGGCGGCGCACCCGCGACAACCACGGCTACACGCCGCTGGACCAGATCGGGCCCGACAACGTGGCCGACCTGCGCCTGGCCTGGGCGCTGGCGATGCCCGAGGGCACCAACCAGACCGCGCCG
>WTGR01000222.1 GCA_011523485.1 Acidobacteriota bacterium | reverse complement strand
CGCACCCCCTCAGCCGCCATCAGGTCGCCGACAACCTTGTTCCACGGGCTGCTAGAGGTCCTCTTGGAATGGAACACCTAACGGCAATAACAGACTTGCCCCGAGGAGCGCGATTCGTTCGTGCCGACCTGCACATACACAGCGTGGCCGGAAGTCACGACGTCACGGATGCTAGCGCTACCCCGGAAGCAATTGTTTCGACCGCGGTACAAGAAGGGCTGAAGATCATCGCGCTCGCTGACCACAATGAGATAGATGGCGTCCCGCCAGCCTTGGCAGCCGCCGCTGGCACAGACATTCTCGTCGTTCCCGCACTCGAGCTTTCGACGCCCGAGGGGCACCTGCTCTGCTACCTGCCAGATTACGAAAGCCTGCAGCGCTTCCACGTGCAACTGGACATCGTTGACCGCAGAACGCCCAACTCGCGTTGCCGCAATGCCATGCTAGACTGCCTCAATAGACTTCAGCCTCTCGGCGGATTTGCTATCCTCGCCCATGTCGATGCACCGGGTGGGTTCGAGACTGCAGTTACCGGTTCATCGCCGCATAAAGTAGACGTTCTTTGTCACGCAGCACTTCTCGGCGTTGAACTGAAGGATGCCAAGTCCACCGTCAGCTATTCGGATCAGGATACGGATGCCGGGCGAGTCCGTATCGGCCGGGAGAGGAACCGCCGTCTTGGGCTTGGTACGCATCAGTGCTTCGCACGGGTTCTGAATTCAGATGCGCATACATTGCAGGCCATGGGCCGCAACGCCGTCGGCGATCGGCGTGTTACCCGCTACAAGATGAACGCCCTGATTTTTGACAGCTTGCGTATCGCACTCGACGACGGTGGCGCCCGTGTGCGCATCGAAGACGAAATCCCGCCAGCCATTCCGTTTGTAAAAGGAATACGCATGTCTGGTGGATTTCTCGACGGGCAATGCATCCACTTCGGCTCCAACCTGAATTGCATCATCGGCGGTCGTGGCACGGGCAAGTCAACAACGTTTGAAGCCATCCGCTGCCTAACCGGCTATCCCAGCGAAAGCACCGTCATCGATTCCGACGTTTGGCCCGATCAGATAGATCTTCTCGTCGAAGACCAGGCAGGCCAAATTCACCACATCACCCGCGTTCGCGGAGGCACGGTAGAAAATGCCGACGCTCCCCGTCAGGGCCCAGTCTCGTTCCCCCTGGAGTGTTACGGCCAAGGCGAGACCCAACAGATAAGCCAGCGAGCTCAAACGGATCCGTCGGCGTTGCTCGATTACCTAGATCGGTTCGTCGACATCCGGGAAGAGTCAGATCGCGAGGAGGAATTGCGCCAAACGCTCCTCGCCCTCCAGACCAAGATCGAAGAGGCGATTCGAAAGGTCGAGCTAATTCCTCAGTACGAGCGGGACCTTGCCCTAATCAAATCCCAGATACAAGCCCTACAGAGAGCCAACGCGAAAGAGATCATCCAACTGCAGCGCAAGGTCGAGCTGGAGCGTCAGATTCGCCAGGTGATCCTGGCATCCACCAAGACGATCGCGCGTGCCACCACGCAACAAGAGCTCAAAGACAATATCGCAACGCTCAAAGCCGCCGCCGATCCTAAGGCGCTCGTCGTGGGTAATGCTGAATTCGTAGCGATCTCCACCCAGGCCGGTCTCTTTGAGAATGCCGTTGCTGCGGTCGAATCCTCTATGACCGGCGCTGCCACAGCACTGTCCAGTGTCGTCACGGCGCAGCTTACGGCCTGGAAGAGCAAGGAGCAGGGAATTCTGACGCAGATTGACAACAAGAAGCGGGAACTGGAGGCGCGGGGCATCCGCGTCGACATGGCATACATCCAAAAGCTCGCGACTGACGAGGCACATCTCGAACAGCAGCTCGCGTCTTTTAAAGCGTGGAAGCCTCATCTTGATGGGCTCTGGAAGCAGCGGCGGGAAGCATTGAACGAGCGTTGGAGACTGCGCTCGCGGATAGGCATGAAGCGCGCTGCTTTTGGTCGTAAAGCCAATAGCGCCTTGGACACAGCCTTGGGCGATTTGACCGTGACCCTGAAGTTCGACAACAATGGTTACTCGCCGGAGGCCAACGACATCATTGTTGAGGCGATGGGCTGGCGGACCCTGCAAGTGCCGCGCGCTAGGTTCCTCACCGAAATACTCACGGTTCCCAAGCTGCTCGATTGCGTTGAGCGCAAGCAGAATTCTGCAATCCGGGCCCTGTCGACGCACGAGGGCGTGAAGGTCTTCTCCAACGCGGACGCGACAGCACTCCTCGAAAGGCTTTCGGCTGACCCTATACGTTTTCGGCTTGAGCGTGCGGCGGTATTCGACCGCCCACGGCTGACCGTCACAAAGCTCGTGACTGATAGCGCCGGGAAAAAGCATCCGCGCACGAGGGAATTCCGTCAGCTATCGCTTGGCCAACAACAATCTGTCCTCTTGGCCGTCATGCTGTCTGCGGATAGCAAGACGCCGCTCATCATAGACCAGCCAGAGGACAACCTCGACGGCGAATTCATCTATCAGAGCGTCATTCCGGTGCTGCGGAGAGCCAAGGAACGACGGCAGGTCATCGTCGTAACCCATAACGCGAATATCGCCGTGCTCGGAGACGCCGAGCAGATCATTGTCATGCGTGCGTCGAACGAAAAGGGTGTCATCGTATCGAGGGGGTCGATTGACGACCTACCTACACGGGAGGCTGCATGCGCGTTGCTCGAGGGATCGCGTGAAGCATTTCATCGCCGCGCCCGCATCTATGGCGTGCCGAACCTATGAGGGCCCCGTGGCCTTCGCGCCGCGGAGGAAACGGCCCGTGCTTCCAAACCGGCGTCGTCGTTCACGAGCGTGGGTGCAGGAGATGGCCCCGATAGATCGAAGAGCATCGCGCTCAACCATAGAACGAGGACCCGGAGCAGTCACGAGGGACTGGTTCCGCACAGAACCTCGGGCATCAGCGCGTTTCGCGACGCGCGGCCATCAGAAGCCGTGCACGCTAGGAGCAGCCCGCACAGGCCGTCATTAGACGATATTGGTAATCACGGCCGTTCTCGTATAAAGTAGTTCTGTAGTGTTACACGACACGCAGCCTGAAATGTCTCGTAGCGGTCCGTTCCCGGACGAACGTCCTCGTGGGGTCGACGCTTCTGTCGAGCGAGCATCTTCATGACGGACGACGAAGACGTATTGGCCACGAATTGACATTCGCCGTACTGAGACTTCAATTCCGTATCGAGCCCGACGAATCCCCGGCCCAAGTGAAGAGGAACACTACCTGCCAAGAACTTACATTCGACAAAAAGGATCAATTGACTGCTTCGCGGATGAACACGGTGCAAGCGACAAAATTCCGCAGTCTCTTCAGGAAGTAATGCGATATCGCACTCATGGACGACGTCGGACTTTCCTGTGACCTTGATTCCGATATGGGCTTCAAGGGCCGGTGCAGGAGTACGCGACAGCACAAAATGCGTAAAGTTTTGAGAGCCTGCGCCTGCATAGATATTACCCGGCGACCTTCGAAAAAGAGCAGAGTTCACTGGCGTCCCACTCATGTCATGCAACGAAACCGCCCAACCTTCGGCCTGAGCCGCCCGAACGACGCCGCACAACACATATGCCTCAAACAAGTCACACAGTGGAGAGTGCTCGATCCGGCCCGTTCCACCGGGAGATAGTATCGTTCGAAGCACCTGCAGGAGCTCGCTTCTATCCGTCATTGTTGATATCTGACCTCACGCGCCTCAAGAGCGAAGAGACGCGTCGAAAATGCTCTGTGGACGAGTTCGACACGAGGCTTCCGATGTCATATGGAACCTCGGATTCGAGCTCTCCAAACTCAACTCCGAGAACGCCGACGTCCTTCAGACTGCGTGTGACATGCTCGAGCATTTGCACGGGGTCAACCAACACGCGCTCTATAGCATCGACGGTGATGCGGAGCCGCTCGGAATTGGTGAGAACGGTTGTTCCGATAAACTCCCCAGGCCGCCCCTTTCGGCTTTTCACCTTCTTCACTATGGGAGTTCCTTGCCGGGCACTCTCCTCGACTTGCTCCGCAACCCAGGGCGCCTCCCTACTGAGGATGTCGAGTAGCGCCGCTTGCAGGCGTGCGGCATCGTGGTCATCCATCAGCGAATCACTTCGAAATTGTCAAGACACCGTATGGTGCACTGAGGTTCACAAACGTATAGATGTCTACCGTGAGGCTGCGCAAAAACCGTTGCTCCATGAATCCAGGCTAGTCGAAGAGGAAGGTGGCTGTCAAGAAGGGTTCGGCTTAGTAGTTTTCGCCGCCATCGGACGTAGTGGTTGGAAATCATGCACGTTGGCGACGCTCATCCGCCGGTGGTCCAGATTCGTGACCAGAGAAAATGCCGGACGCGACCCGCGACGAAGCAGCAGGACGGAGGCTGGCCTGGACGTGAACTGCCCGGAGTTCTTCGGAGGCTGGATTCCTGGAGTCGCGGCCCGGTGACATGAAGCGCTCATGTCGAGGATTCTCGCGTGACATGTCTCCTGGCCGTCCATTGCGTTGCCGGACCGATGTGGGACGGATGCTCCGTCGCGGGGCCAAGCGTCAGTTTCCGACCGGCGTGGGGTTCGGACCGAAAGCCACACATGTTGTCCGCACGCCCGTAGTTCTTGGCGGAGGACATCGGCGGGGCCATGGTCGTACGCCATTCCGTACGCAATCGGCGCGCGGATTGCCCAGGACTATCCTGGACGACCTCTCCTCCCCAAGACGTTCTTCGGTCTCTCAGGGCAAGCAGGCGTCCGCCGGCGGCCCTGCTGACCTCGTGGAACAGTCGGCTGCCAGCGAGATGACGGACAGCATTCCAGAGGTCACTATCGATGGTCCACGCGGGACATAGACGCAGGTCAGGTCGAATCTGGCGGCGTTGCGCCTCGATGCCTCGCGAGTGCACCGCGGCGGCGGGCGGCCAGCGTAGCAAGCCTCGGCCGTACCCACCGCTCGTCGATGTCGACCGGGTCGAACGGCTTCCCGTACCAGGTCACGACGTCGTTGTGCTCCTCGTGGAGCGGATCGAGCGCCGCCTCGAGGAACTGCATGAAGCCGGTAGCGCCGCCGACATCCTCCGGCGGGCAGCGACGCTCGCCATCGACGAACGCCGGGTACTCGACATCGGCCTCGCCATCGCCGAGCGATTCGATGAAGATGTCGTGCCTCCAGTCGTCGCCGAAATCGTAGACGTAGACGAAGCGCTCGATGCCACGCTCGATGAGCGACTTCAGGCGGACGCCGGCGGCCTTGTACACGTGCCGGTCCCAGAAGTCGTCATCGGGCATGGGCTCGCCGTAGACGCGCTCGCCGATCACGAACTCGAACAGATGGGAATCGGTCCAGCCGACTACGGCCTGGATGATGTCGTGCAGGGCCAGCAGCGTCGAGGAGAGCGGTACGTCGACCCGGCGCCACAGCCGGGGCTCGATCTCCCGCAGTTCGATCCTGAGGCGTGCCACGGGTTCGATCATCACAAGATGCCGGTAGTGGTCCCGAATAGGCTGCTGTTCAGGCGATACTCACTCAGACGCACGACGTTCGGTCCCTGCATCGGGTAGCTGCCGGGTCCCAGTCTGCCAAGGCTCCCGGCGCCGACGCGAATGACGGGCGTCGTCGATCCGGTCGGGGCCAGCGGGCAATGGCCGGACGGCGGCGAGGCCGGCGCCCCAGCGTCACTCCTGCGCCGCTTGCTCCTGCGCCTTCGCCTCTCGGCGCGATGCCCAGTACTTGCGCATCCGCTCGGCGACGGCCCTGCGCTGCTCCTCGCTCATCGTGCGCTTGCGCCTGCCGACCGCCTTGGCCGCCTTCTTCCTGCCGCGCCCGGCGGCCTGCGGCACGCTGCCCTCGATCGCCTCGATGGCGCGCTGTATGGCAACGAGCTGGCTCCGTAGCGAGTGCTCCTCGTTGCGCAACGCGTCCAGGATTCCGCTCTTCGACATGGGCCACCTGCTCCTGGGGATGCGTGCCGCTACTCCCGCCAGCCGACGCCGTCGGGCGCCGGGCGAACCGTCCGTGGCGCGGTTGGGGGCGATGCTTCTGGTCCGGCCGCAGTCTGCTGAAGGTACTTGACCGCTGCACGCATTTCGGCCGCGTTCCACTCCGGCCACGCGTCGCGCTCGGGCAAGCCGTACACGCCGGCCCGCCGGCCGAGAACCACCGCCGCCACCGCCTCTTGATGCGAGCCAAATCGATCGCACAACGCCAGGAACCTCCTGGTGGTTTCGACCGACGGCAACGCGTCGTCCGGACCGTCATCGATGTCGCGGTCTTCACTCTGCATCGACACCTCGGTGCCGAGCGCCGTGTCCTCGCTACGCGCCCTCGGATCAATCCGCATTTCGGGCAGGCCGGTTCAGCGCACGAAACTCCTGCCGGACCTCCCCGATCCGAGACTCGGATGCCTGTTCCGCCTCGAGACGGGCAATCCGCACGCGGAGCCTCACGACCATCGATCGCCGAGCGGTCCGCTCCCGCGTCACGTCGTCAGCCGCCACCCGCGGGTTCCGGTGGCCCCACTGTTCCCTTCCTGCACCCTTGCGCGCGAAGGGGGCGAGGAGCCGCCGCACCGACCATCGTATCGCAGCGGGTCGAGAACAACGACTTGCCGCCCCGCCTGGTATGTCTACTTGCCCGTCGATCCGCTCCAGATCGTGCTGCGTGCCGGTCAGACCGGCCGCCCGGGCGGGCATCCCGGGCACTGCGGGAGGAGGAGCACCGAACCGCCATCGATCAGCTTCGCGTGGCACTGAGCCGCGCCACCGAGACGCTCGCCTTCGTCGACGTGGCCGGCGATGAGGACGCGCACGCCCTGAGCGCGGACCTGCTCGAGGACGCCGCGCCGTACCACGCCATGATCCGGTGGAGCACTTGGACGCCGTCGACCGGGACGATCGCTGGGGCCGCGGGCCTGCGGCCTCGCACTGAACCTCCTGCTCATCGCCGGATGGCAGGTCGTCGATCTCCTGCCGGGCTGCGATCGACTCGGTGGTTCGACGAATGCTATGGCCCCACCGAGCTGTGGCAGGCCACGAAGCGCCCGGCCGCCGAGTGCGTCGTGCCCACGCTCCTCGTTGCACTCGACCGGCGCGTGTTGCCGAGCACCACACCTAACGCCACGACCGGGAACCGACCGCCGTTCTGAAGCGCAACGGCAGGCCGCACGCCGTACGAGGGCGGACGAGGCTCGACACGGTCCCCGAAGCCGGGCTGCCGCCACGGCTCAGAGAGCCGCACCGACGGCGACGACCCCCGGCGAGACGCCGGGAGGCAGGGGAGGAAGACGCACGGGCGCTTGCCGCCCCCAGCCTTGACCCGGCCTCCGATTCGACACGGCCAACAAGCGCCGCAGAAGGAGACAGGAGCGATGCTGAGTATAGAGAAGCAGAACGCCATCATCGGTCTGCGTGACGACGAGCCGTTCGGCCAGGTGCGCGAGCGACGAGAAGCCCTGGGCCGCGTCCTGCGCGCCCTGGCGTCGAAGCCGAGCGGCCCGGTCGAGGAAGCGGACCGGCCGGAACTGGTGCGCGAGCGTGTCAAGTCGCTACGCGGCGAGGCACAGCGCCAGGGCGATGACCTGACGGTCATCGAGTGCGACGTCGTGCTCATGGACGCGACCGATTGCGCGGACCAGGTCCAAACGCGACCTTGTCCGTAATCCCGACAACCGACGCCGCGTCGACCAGGCTCCTGCCGCTGACAGAGGAGCGCGCGTATTACGGACGCACGCGACCGCGCTGCGGTTGTAGCCGCCCGATTCCCACATACCGGGCTACGGCTGTCGCCCGGCTGCAGCGAGTGGCCGGCCATGCCACGGACACGACTACCGCACCCGCGGCCGGTGCCCGAGTCGGCGTACACGCAAGGCCGCGGGCCCACCGGCCCGTCGTTTGCCTGCAGCACCTGAGGCACTCGGACCCGGACCACCGTGCCCGCAGGCGCAACGCGGTCGGACCGCATTGCCGTCCAGGGTCCCGATTCCGGGTGTGCACCGCGCTCGTGTGCTGCCCCGCACTTCCTCTTCCGGCAACCCCTCACCAGCCCTGTGCGCAGTGCGCAGGCAGAAGGGAGCCTCAGATGGCAAGACGAACGAACGGCTACACCCTCTACCTCGACCGTGCCGGCCTGCTCACCTGCGAGCCGTTGACCGACGAGATCGGCGTCGCGGACACGTGGACGCAACTCCACTGGATGGCGAAGGCCGCCGCTTTCTTCGAGCGAGCCGGGCGGCTGTGGGCCCGCGACGAGGCGTGTGGGATCGTCCTGAGCATGGCCGACATGCGACAGGAAGCGCACCCGCACGTTTCCTGGCGCACGTTCAGCGACGAGGACCTGCACACGCTACGCGCTGCCGACGCCGTGCTGAAGAAGTACGGCTTCACGTCGGACCTTGGGACCTGCATCGCCGCCGCCGAGCAGGCCAACGCTGACGAAGCGCCCCCGTGCCCGATGTCCGATGACCTGGGCAAGGTCCCGCGGCCGTGACGGGTCCACGACGGGACACGGCATTTTGCGAAGTGCGGCGGCGAACCTGTCCTCCCCCGCGCGTAGCCGACGCCTGTCCGACCTGCCACGGCGAGGATGCCCGGCATACCGGGGCGGTGTGCCCGGACTGCGATTCCTGAGCCTCGCCACCCTGCCCGCCGGCCTGCCGGTCGCGGCCTCAGTTGCTCCGTACCAGCTACAGAAGGAAAACAGCCATGAACGGTCCCGATACGGAAAACGTCCACCGTGTCCGTCCGCCCGCCCACGTGCCGGAGGACTGGTACGAAGCGTACCGGCTGCGTTACAGCGACGGGAAGCCGCACGCCACCTGCGGACACCGGCATCCCGACGTGCAACAGGCCGCCGCGTGCGCCCAGCAGGCGATGAAAAGAGAAGCGCTCGCCGACTTCGACACCGGCGGCCGCGGCCCCGCGTGGGGCGTCGCTCGCGTCACGCCTTCCGGCGACGGTGCGGGCGAGCCAGCCCACCTGTGGTTCCTGAACGAGTACGTCACCTACCGCTCCTATGGCGGTCCCGAGGAGGGCGGCTGGAACTACGCCAGCGGCACCTTCGTCGGGTCTCACGGCGAGTTCGCGACTCGCGAGGAAGCAGCACGGATGCTCCGCTCCGAATGGGCGCGGGAGTACCTCGCCGCCAAGCGCGCGGGGCTGCATCCGCCCGGCAGCGTGCTGTCCACGGGCTGGCCCGACCTGCGGGTCGAGCGGATCACGGGGCACGACTTCCCTCCGGTCCGCCCCTGGTACTGCTGAGCGTTCCCGTTGGATTCGTATAGGAGGAGAAGTGCGCACCTTCAAGCAGCCGTACGACGCGTGGGGCAAGTGCCAGCGGTGCGGGACCTCGGTCCCGCCCGCCGGCGCGCATCGGGTTCTTCGGAAAGCAGGACATCTACCCGCGATGGTGTCGCAAGTGCGTCGTCGAGCACGGCGACGAGACGTTGTTGGCGGCCTGGGACGAGGCCGTCAACGCCGAGGCGGCTCGACGCGCCGCGTATTCGAAGCAGGAACGACGATGACGCCACCGGAGACGGAGTCCTGCCGGGTTCTGGACCCGGCGGACGAGGACGAGCTGCCCGACGAGGCGTGCGCCGCCAACCCGTCTTGCTGGAGCTGATCAACCCGGTGCACGAGGAGGAGGAGGAGGAGGGCCGCCTGTTCACCGGAGAGCCCTTTCTCGAGGCGTACCCGGCCTGCCGGCACAGGAACACCCGTCGCGCGGAGGACTGTGCGGCCAGGACCGGATGCCGCGCGGCAAATCCATCTGCAGGGGTTGCCGCTTGCGGTGAGGAGGCAGAGCGAATGCGGATTCGGACGATGCACATCCAGGGGTTCGACGACTCGGGACCCGTCTGCGGCGCCACCGGGCGCGTGTGGACGGACACGGACTGGAGCGCGGCGGACAGCGACCCGGGCTTCAAGCGCTGCGAGCGCTGCGAGAAGAAACTGGGCCCGGGCGGTCTCGAACGGCTCACGCAGGCGCGCGAGGAACTCGCCAGGCTCCACGCCGCGCGCAGGGCCGGAGAGGCCGACGGCCGCGAGAAGACGCCGAGCAGGGTCAGCGCCTACCCGGCCGGTGGCCTTGAGGCGCAAAGCTACGCGCGGGGCTACGACGCCAGTGCGCTCGAGCGGCTGCCGCCGAAGGCGGCCATCCGGGCCACCCCGCCCGGGTTGGCCGAGTTCCTCATGACGCTGGAGGCGGCCAAGGGCCGCGCCCACGACTACAGCGATGAGGACCGGGCCATCGTCACCCGCGCGATCAACCGCGCCAACCGGAGCCTCGCCAACCGCCCGGCCCCGTGCGGGCATACCTCTGGCCGGACCATCGAGCGGCGCGGTCTCGGCGGCCCCGTCACCCGGGAATTCACGGCCACATGCACGCTGCCGTCGGGCCACGCCGGCTCTCACGAGGACGAGAACGAACGGACCTCCATCGGCCGGCCGTTCGCTTGGGGAGATCCGTTCCGGAAGCCGGGAGCGCCGGACTGACGACGGTGCCCGCAAGGCAGGACACGAGATGCGGTTTCGCATAGAGGCGGTCGGTCGGGACACCTTCAACGTGTGGGTCGAGGGCCGGAGCGCCGCCGTCGCGGACGGCCGCGTGCAGCGCAACGAGCGGTGGCCCGGATTACTGGGACGCGCTCGTCAACGGCGGCGGCGGGGCCCCGCGGTGATCAAGACCGGCAAGTCCCGCGGCGGCTGCCTGATGGCCGTACTCGAGCGTTTTACGGGCGCGTGGGAGCCCGGCGGGGAGAAGAAGCATGCAGACCAAGGGAAGGGCGGCCGTCCAGACGGCCGTCTTGCGGGGACTCGACGCCGTGCCCACGATGATCGAAGCCCGCGTCGACGAGGTACCGGGCACGGGCGTCCAAGTCGAGGGCGAACCGGTGGCGACCGCCCTGGAAGCGGCCAGGCGCGTGGAGCGGGCCATTGAAGCCTGGGGCTGGGACCGGCGACGCCTACGTGCCGTCGTCAGGACGCGCCCGGCGGTACGGACGGACACGCGGCTCTGTCAGGGAGCACGAAGAAGTGATCGAATCTGAAGCCGGGTCGCTTCGGACCG
>WTGR01000425.1 GCA_011523485.1 Acidobacteriota bacterium | reverse complement strand
CGCTGGTAGGTCATGCAGCGTTCCTGCAGCGGCCGGTCCTCCCAGGAGTCGAAGGCGTGGGCGCGGCGGTACTCCCGCAGCTCCGCCTGGCGCAGCTCGGCCGCGGGGGTGAGGGGCGGAAGCCTCCCGTCGGGCGGATCGACGATGAGCGAGGTGCGCCCGGTGGACTCGCCCCGATCCCACCACACCTGGTTGTAGGCGAGGGCGAGGTCGCGTTCGGCGCTGAGCTCGCCGCGGCGTTCGGACGTGGCGCGGGTGGCATCGCCCCGGTTCTGCTCCGCGATCTCTTCCTGCGTCAGGAACTCTCGTCCGGCCAGATCGTCCGGCCGCTGCAACGGGGTGAACGTGGCGTAGGACCAGATGCCCTGCAGGTCCGGATCGCCCCAGGGCGTCCGGAACGACGCGGGCTCCGCCGCCGCGGGATTCTCCGCCGCCGCCGCCCCCGGCTCCTGACCGGCTACGGGAGCCGGCGCCAGCCACCACATCGTGACCGCCGCCGCCACCGACTGCACCAACCATCGACGGGTCATGTCAACCTCCTGCGTTCGCCGGGCCGGATATCCGAGGCGCCGCCCGGTTCGTCGCCACCGGACCGGGACGCCTGCCCTCGGTGTGACGATATACCGGCGGGCGCCGCGAGGCGATGAACGGACCGGTGCGCGCCGGTCGCCTGCGTGCTACGCGGTGCTGGCCGGGAACACGCGACCGCGGCCGGGCAGGCGCGGCCTGCGGGTGATAGGCTTCGAACCGTTTTCCGGCCGGCCTCCCGGACCTCGCGATAAAGAGAACTCATGATCCTGTTCCATGAACACGCCGGTCCGGCCGAGCCGGGTAGGCTCGAGAGGAGAACCGAGTGATGCGCACCCCTCCCACGGAGCAGCGTCGTCCGCGCCGGCATCGTTTCCTCGGGCGCAGACTCCCAGCCATCGTCATCCGGACCGTCGTCGCCACGGGCGTCGTCTTCGCCGCACTGGCCGCCGCGCGGGATGCGCCCCGCGCACAGGAACAGCGTATCCTCAGCCCGCCCGGCCACTCCGCGGTGCAGGTCGGCGGCACGTTCGACCCGGTGCAGTACGGCTACCTCGGCGGGTCGTGGATCGATGTCTACTACGGGCGGCCGCTGAAGCGCGGGCGCGACCTGTTCGGGCCGCCGGACTGGGCGGAGATGCTCAACGACGGCGCCCCGGTGTGGCGCGCCGGGGCCAACCGGTCGACGCGGCTGGTCACCGAGACGGCGCTGCGGATCGCGGGCACGCGGGTGGAACCCGGCGAGTACACGCTGTTCATCGACCTGTCCGACACGGTCTGGACGTTCATCGTCTCCACCTGGCCGGCCCAGCAGACCTACGACTACGAGAACCGCGAGGCGCTGTTCGGCGCCTTCGAGTACACGGACGACCGCGACGTGCTGCGCACCCCGATGGAGCTGGAGACCCTGCCGGTCGCCTTCGATCAGCTCTCGTGGCAGTTTCTGGACATGACCGCGAGCGGAGGGCGGCTGGCGCTGATCTGGGACACGAGGATGGCGTCGGTGGCGTTCACCGTCGCGGACTGACGGGGGCCGGCGCCCGGCCTCAATCGAACCGCAGCGCCTCCACCGGATCGATCCCGGCCGCCCGGCGCGCCGGGCCGACGCAGGCGACGACCGTCGCCGCCGCCAGCACCGCCAGCACCGTCGCCAGCGTCAAGGGGTCGCGGGGAGACGTCTGCACCAGCAGGCTCTCGATCAGGCGGCCGACCGCGAACGCGCCGGCCGATCCGACGATCAGCCCGGCCCCCACCTGCGCGAGCCCGCGGCGCAGGACGACCCAGATCACCTGACCGGGCGGCGCGCCGAGCGCGATGCGGAGGCCGATCTCCTGCGTCCGTTGCGTCACCGAGTACGCCGTGACCGCGTAGATCCCGACCGCCGAGAGGACCAGCGCGATCGCCGCGAAGATGCCGAACAGGCCGCTGAAGAGCAGGTACGTCCAGCGCCCGTCCCGGAGCCGGGCCGACAACGACTGGGCGCCGAACACGGGCAGGTCGGGGTCGACCGCCTGCACCGCGGCGCGGAGCTGCGGCACGAACGCGGCCGGATCGCCCGCCGTCAGAAGCTGGAGGGCGAGCGACCATTGCAGCGCGGCCGGGCCGCCGGTGTAGAGCCGATACGGCAGGTAGACGACCGGATCGGGATCGGGCTCCCGGAGGTCGGCCTGCCGGATGCTCGGGCTCACGCCGACGATCGTCAGCCACGGGCCGGGCGGCGCGCCCCGCGCCTGCAGGCGGATCCGCCGCCCGACGGGGTCGTCGCCGGGAAGGAACCGGGCGGCGAAACGCGCGTTCACGACCACCGACTCCGCCCCGGCGCGGCCGTCCTCCAGCGTCAGCGCCCGCCCCCGCGACAGCGAGACGCCGAGCGACTCGAAGTAGCGGGCGCCGACGCTCAACATCGTCACGGTGGGCGCGGGGGCGCCGTCGGTCGCGGGGCGGCCGTCGATCTCGAGCGACCGCTGCAACCCGCCGAAGAGAGGGAAGGTGGTGGCGACGCTCGCCGCGCGAATCCCGGGCATCGCGTCCAGACGTTGCTGGAGCTGCTCGACGAACCGGAGCCGATCCGCCGGCTCGGGGTACTTGCGGGCGACCAGCGTGACCTGTCCGGTCAGCACGCGAGC
>WTGR01000128.1 GCA_011523485.1 Acidobacteriota bacterium | reverse complement strand
CCGTTCAGCGTCACCAGGATCCGCGAGCCTTCCACGCGGATGTCGTAGCTGTTCCACCGCCCGCCGGTCATCACCACGCTGCTCGGCGCCGCGATGTGGACGATGCCGCCGGTGCGGTACGTCTGGTCGGCGCGCGTGTCGTAGATGTTCACCTCGTACGAGTTGCGGTCGTTGACGCTCATGGCGTCGGCGCAGCGGACGAAGATGCCGCTGTTGGCCGGCTCGTCCACCCAGAAATCCAGGGTCAGGTGGAAGTCGGCGTACGACTCCTTCGTCACCAGGAAGCCGCTGCCGCTGTCGGCCTGCACGACGCCGTCGACGATCTCCCAGTTGGCGTCGCCGATCGGGTTGAAGGCGTCCAGATTGGAGCCGTCGAACAGGACCGTGAAGTCCTCCTGGGCGGACGCAGGCGAAGGCATGCCGGCAATCGCGATGCCAATCAGGCAGAGAACGGTGATCGATGCGCGTTTCATGTAAAGTCTCCTTCCGGGTTTCGTGACAGGCGGCGAGTATAGCGCGACGCGGTTACGCGGACGTTTCGCGCAAGGGACGACCACGCGTTGGCAGTCGCCGCCGGCCGCCACCCGCACTCGCCGCCGCCGCGGGCACGCCGGTCGCGGCCCGCCGACGAAGCCCGGTCGCCGGCCGGAAGTCTTCGCCTCCCGACACCGACGGTCTACGCGAGCAGCTCGAGCAGCGCCGACGATACGGCGTCCGGCCGTTGCGGCGCCAGGTCGTGTCCGGCGCCGTCGACGATGCGGCGCGCCACGAGGTTGGTGAACCGGTTCCGGTCGGCCGTCGGGTCGGTCGACGGCCGGCCGAAGCCGCTGTCGTTGCCGCGCAGCACGACGGCCGGCACGGTGATCGGCGGCCGCGCGGCGAGCTGTCGCTCGACGTCCAGAAAGCGCTCCTCGCCGGGCGCGTAGCCGTGGCGGTGCCGGTAGGAGTGGATCACGACGTCGACGAAATCCGGGTTGTCGAAGGCCGGGGCGGAGCGGTTGTACGCCTCGTCGGTGTACTCCCAGGTCGGCGACCAGGTCTCCCACAGGTAGCGCACTATCGCGTGGCGGTTCGCCTCCAGGCCGGCCCTCCCCCGCTCGGTGTTGAAGTACCACTGGTACCAGAGGCGGGCCTCGGCCGCCGCCGACGGCGACGGAGCGGACGGAGACACGGTGTCCTGCACCGAATAGCCGCCGATGGCGACCTGCGCGCGCACGCGCTCGGGATGCAGGATGGAGGTGATGCACGCCGCCCGATTGCCCCAGTCGAACCCGGCCAGGGCCACCTGCTCCAGCCCCAGCGCATCGGCGAAATCCGACACGTCCTGGGCTATCGCCGCCTGCTCGGCCATCCGCGGGGCGTCGGGATCGAGAAAGCGGGTCGTGCCGTAGCCGCGCAGGTAGGGCACGAGCACGCGGTAGCCGGCCTCGGCCAGCGGCGGGACCACGCCGTCCCACGATCGAATGTCATACGGGAACCCGTGCAGGAGGACGATCGGGAACCCGGCCGGGTCGCCGCTCTCCTCGTAGCCGATCTCGAGCACCGCGGTCTCGACCGACCGCAGTACGGCGGCGCCCAACGACGTCTGCGCTCCCGCGCCCGCCGGCCGGGCAGACCCGCCGGCCGCCGCCATCGCGCCCGCGACGCCGGCGCTCTTCAGGAACTCTCTCCGGCTCGGATCCATGCCCGTTCCTCCTCGGCGATCGTGCAATCCGCAAACGGCATCCACTACTTCCGGATGCTGTACAGCTTCGAGCTGGTGCGGATCAGCAGCCGATCCCCCGCGACGGCCGGCGACGCCATCGCCATCTCGTCCAGGCGGTTGACGCCGATCACCTCGTACTCGCGGCCGGCGCGGATCACGTAGGTGTCGCCCTGCTCGCTCAGGGCGAAGATCTTGCCGTTGTAGGCCCACGGCGACGACGTGAAGCTGGCTCCCACCCGGATCCGCCGGCGCCCGTAGACCGGCTCGCCGGTGACCGCGTCGTAGGCCTCGAAGAACCCGCGGTCGAGCAGGCTGTAGTAGATGTCGCCGTAGATCAGCGGCGAGGTGTTGTAGTTGCCGGCCCGCGGCTGGTACCAGGCGACGAACGCGTTCGACCGCTCGCCCGCGGCCAGGGTGATGTCGCCGCTCGCGCCGGGCCGGATCGCGTAGGCCGGGCGGTGCTCGTCACGGAAGTAGCCGGAGTTGACGTAGACGAGGCCGTGGCTGGAGAACGGCGTCGCGATGGCCGCCCAGGACATCCGGCCATCCATCGACCACAGCAACTGCCCGTCCAGATCGTACGAGCGGATGCGGTTGACGCCGGAGGTGACGATCTCGGTGCGCAGCTCGTTCTCCCACACGTAGGGGGTCGCCCAGGTCGACACCTCGTCGCGGGCCGTGCGCCACAGCTCCGCCCCGGTCCGCTTGTCGAGGGCGGCGAGCCACGATTCCTCCTCGTTGTCGTAGAGGATGATCACCTTGTCGCCGTACACCAGCGGCGACGAGGCCGAGCCCCACTCGGACCGCGTGCGCCGATCGGGAATCAGGACCTGCCAGATCTCGTTGCCCTCCATGTCGAAGGCGTACAGACCCAGGTCGCCGAAGCGGACGTAGACGTGCTCCCCGTCCGTGGTCGGCGTCTCCGACGCGTAGGTGTTCTTCATGTGACG
>WTGR01000870.1 GCA_011523485.1 Acidobacteriota bacterium | reverse complement strand
GGAGCTGCACGCCCCAGATCTGGGACGGTCCCGGCCGGTAGCGCAGCGACTTGAAGGGGATCTCCATCTCCACGGTCCAGCCGCCCTCGAAGCGCCCGGTGCGAACGTCCCAGACCGGGTTCCAGTCGCTGTTGGGATTGCCTTCGTTGGTGATCTGGAAATCGGCGATCGCGCCGAGGGGATTGGTGTAGAACGCCACCGCGTTGCGGCGGTCGTAGAACGTGTCGAGGATGACCGCGAAGGTGTCGTTCTGGCGGAGCTGGCGGGTGTCGCGGCGCATCTCGTTGGCCACCCACTGGCTCGGCGGCGCCGAGTCCCACACGCGGGCCGCGACGTAGATGTTGTCCGCGTCGAACAGGATCCACGCCTCGGTCTTCTCGGTGGCGGGCGCGCCCTCGTCGGGCGCCTGCTGGATGAAGCCGGTGATGGCGGGCACCGTGTAGTACGCGCGCTCGTCGAGCTGTCCGTCGAGACGGATCGGGGCGTCCACCTCGACGGCGCGAATCGTGGCGCGCCGCGCCTCGTCGCGGCGGATGACGTCCGGCGGGAGCGGCGGCGGCGGTCCGTCGATGAACCCGGGAGCGGCGCGCGCCGTCTCGAAGCCGGCCACGCCCCCCGGCGATGGTTCGGCCGTCGCCGCGGGCCGCGGTGCGGCCGTTCCCGCAGGCGCACTCGCTGCGCCGGATCCGCCGCGCCGAGCCGGCGTGGGACGTCTTGCCGCGGAGCCCACGCGAGCCGCATCGAATTCCGGGCGCCCGAACGGCCTCGGCGGCGCGAACGACCCCTCGGCGAGATCCGCGCCGACCGCACGACCTGCCGCCCTCGAAGCGGGGCGCGCGTCCAGCGGCTCGCCCCCCACGCCGGCGCCGGCGAGGAGGTCGGCGGCCACGCGGTCCTGCAACGCGAAGAGATCGCCGACGGCGCCGTCCACAACCGTCGAGGCGGCGACCGCGCCCGTCCGCACCTCCACGAGCCGCGCGGTGATGCGCATCCGCTCGCCGAGGCGCTGATAGGCTCCGCCCACGACCCAGCGCGCACCGACGGTCCGCCCGACCTCGACCATGCCGCCGTTCGAGTCCGTGACTGCACCGGGCGCCAGGGCGCGCATCGCCTCGCGAACCTGCTCGCGACGGGCCGACTGCATCGACGATCGCTCTTCGAACGCCGCGGCAATGGTCTCGGCGATGCCGGCGCCGACCCAGTCGTCGGCCGGAGCGCCGGTTATATTGACGAACTGCGTGACCGCCAACCCCGCCGGTGGGACGCTCTGGGCCCAGACGGAGACGGCGCAGAAACAGCTCGCGAGACCTGCCAGCGCGAGGCGAGTCGGATGGACATGCATGACGGATCGATAGACGCCGATCCAGGCCCCCCCGTTTAGTCCGGGGCCCGGCGGACGGAAATGGGGCGGACCGACGCCTGCCGTGGCTGATGTGGAGACTGACGCCGGCCCGCCCCCGTGGCGACTTCCATCACGACTCCTCGAGCAACCGAAATCTTTACACGGGCGGCGCAATCCGCTGACGAAACGCAGCCAGCACGGTTGTCGTCTTCCCGTCTCGGCCGGTTCGAACGGCAGAACGGAGCGACCCCGACCACCCGCCCGGCGGCCCGCGACGGCCGGTGCGGGAGACGGACGGCCTGTTCCGGCGCCACTCGAAGCGCAGAGCAAGACCGCCGATTCGGCGGCGCGGAAAGTAGTGGCGCGAAAAGTAAACGAACGCGGGCAATCCGATGTCTGACGCCAAGTAAATCCAGTTCCGACTCCGTGCAGATCCAGCGAGGAGCACATGCAGGTCGACCCTTCGCCAGTTGGCAGCCGGTACGAGCGGACGCCGAAGTTGGCCGGCGCGCTCTCACTGTTGCTGGCCGCAATGCCGGTCGCGGCGTTTGCGCAGACGGAGGCGGGCTTCGACGGGTTCACTGACGTGGCCGCAGGTGCGCGGAGCACGGTAGCGATCACTCCGTTCGTGAACATCTCCGCGGAACCGTCGGACGGCTGGATCGGCACGGGTATCGCCGAGACGCTGTCGGCCGACTTCGAACGGCTCGAACGGATCTCGGTCATCGGCCGCGAGGCCCTTCGTGAGGAGGTCCAGGCGGCCGGGATCGACCTGGCCGCGCCGGGTGGCGAGGAGTCGGCGCGGGCCGCGCGTGCGGCGGGCCGGCGGCTGGGCGCCGCGTGGCTGGTTGAGGGGGCCTACCAGCGAGTGGGCGATCGAATACGCATCACGGCGCGCCTGGTCGAGACCGCTACCGGCGCGGTGGACTTCGGTACCAAGGCGGACGGCGAATTCGG
Organism: Acidobacteriota bacterium; assembly: GCA_011523485.1. Next base: position 357 of record WTGR01000870.1, on the reverse strand, counting down.
CGACATCTTCTCGCTCCAGGACCGGATCGCCGACGACCTCGGCACCGTGTTGCTTGCCCGGACGAGCGGTGCCGGCGGCCCAGGCGCCGCCTTCCGGCGCGGCGCCCCGCTACCCGGCAACGGCAATGGATATGTCGGCGGCAACGGAAACGGGAACGGGAACGGCGACGGCGCACTCCTGGATGTGCCACGGCCCGAGTCCGGGACACCAGTTACCCCGGCGGGCCGGGGCGCGAGTAGTCGAGGTCGCGACAGGCTCACGGGCCTGCCGCCCGGAACGGGGCGGGGCGGCCCTGCGGGTGCGAGCTTCGCGCCACCGGGTCGTGCGGCCGGCCCGGCGCCGCTGCCGCCCGCCGA
>WTGR01000297.1 GCA_011523485.1 Acidobacteriota bacterium | reverse complement strand
GCAGCGTCGAGAACCAGTGCGGGTCGAGCGCCATGACGAAGTCGAAGGCGATCAGCGTGAACACCCAGCCGTAGGCGACGAGCACCGCCACGGCCCAGCGGCTCTGCCGGCGCTGCCCGGTCGCCCGCTCCGCGTCGATGCCCTGCCAGCCGGCGATGATTCGCGCCGCGACGCCGGTGGCGGGTCGTTCCCCGGACTCGTGCAGCATGCCGATGTCCGGCCGGACCGAGCGATAGACGTAACGCAGGCTGAAGCCGCTCAGCACCAGGAACGCCAGCAGCTCCCGGGTCACGAAGAAGGGGATGTTCAGCCAGGGAGCCTTCGCCTCGACCGGCTCGTGCACCCACGGCGCCCAGGCGGCGGTGCCCGCCAGCAGGACCAGCAGCAGCACGAAGGCCGCCGGCAGGAATGCGGCCGTCGCCTCGGCGACGCGCTTGAGCGGGCGGCCCCAGCGGGCGGAGGTCACCTGCAGGATGCACGAGAGGACCACGCCGGCCTGCGCCAGCCCGCCGAAGAACAGGAAGTTGACCAGCAGCGCCTGCCACGCCCGGATGCCGTCGAGCGCGAGGCCGACGAGGAAGGCGACGCCTCCGAGGGCCGCCAGACCGAGCAGGAAGCGCCGGATGCCGGGCGGCAGCAGCGGGTCCGCCGCCGGAGACGCGAGCGAGACGCCGTTCACCGTGACGCCGCCTGCGGTTGCGGCTCCGGGGAGCCCAGCGTGCCCAGGTAGTGGACGAGCGCCCAGCGCTCGTCGACGCTCAACGCGTCGCCGAAGCGTGGCATGTTGCGGCCCCCCTCGCGGATGATGCTGTAGACGAAGCCGTCCGGGTAGTTCAGGACGTGGCGCGCGGTCAGCGGCGGCATGCGCCGGTAGTGGCGGGCCAGAGCGCCGTCTCCGTCGCCGTCGTCGCCGTGGCAGAGCGCGCAGTACGCGTCGTACAGCGCCTCGCCCTCGGCGATCACGGCCGGGGTCTCGTCCAGCGGGTTGGTCAGCGCAGTGCGCGCCTCGCGCCGGTTCATGATGCGCGGCGCGTCGACCGCCATCGAACGCTCCGGCAGCGCCCGCGCCTCGGTCTGCGGCAGGACCGCCGGTCCGGTCCACATGTTGCGGATCCAGGTGCGCGCGTCCGGGTCGCGCGGCGCGTCCGCGGGGGCGCAGGCTGCCGCGCCGTACGAGGCGAGCAGCGCCGCTGCCGCGAGGAGCTTCGGGAACCCGTGACCGATTCCCGCTCGCCGGCCTGACGTGTCAATCATCCGTTCGTACCTCGATCGCGCCGGCGTCCGCCAGCAGCGAACGCGCCGCCGCGGCCTGTTCTTCGTCACAGGTGATCTCCACGCCGAAGCAGTTGTTGCTGAACCGCGGGTCGCCGATGTGCTTGCGCCTGAGCCGCGGCAGGCCGGCCAGCAGGAGAAAGCCGAGCATGCCGAAGATGGCGCCGAACAGGATCGTCAGCTCGAACGCGATCACCACGAACGCCGGAATCGAGAACAGCGGCTTGCCCCCGGTTACGAGCGGCCAGGCCGAGACCGTGTAGATCGGCAGCGAGAACCCGGCCGTGCAGCCGAGCAGCGCGCCGACCAGCGTGAACAGACGCACCGGGCTCACGCGCGCCCTCATGAGCTGCTCCAGGGTGTGGTCCGGGGCCGGCGAGAAGGCGTCGACCTGGGCCAGCCCGGCGTCCTGCGCCGTCGCCACCGCCACCGAGGCCTTCGCCGGCTCGTCGTACACCCCCAGGATCCGCATCGTGCTCACGCCTCCTCAACGTTCGTGCCGCGATTCCATGAACTCGATGCCCTCGGCCAGCACGTTGCGCCAGGCGCGGTCGACGTCGCGGTCGAAGTGCCCGTCGAACTCCCGGACGGTCTGCATCAGCGACTCCAGCCACAGGTCGTACAGGTCGAGTCCGATATCGAGATCGTGCTTGCCGTGCCGCCGCGCGACCCGGTCCAGCTCTTCGAGCTCGTCGGCCGGCGCGCCGGACATGGCGGTCATCAGCGACAGGGAGTCGGCCAGCATCTTCTTCTGGTGCGCGAAGTCCGTGCTCCCGAACGCCTCCCGGACCCGCGGGCTCGACGCCAGGAAGAGCTCGTAGAAGCGGTCAAGGAACCCGTGTTTCGAAAGGCACCGCGCCAGGCTGTCGTCGAAGACCTCGGCGTGCGCCGAGCCTTCCTTCATCTCCGTGATCGACACGGCCGGGAAGTTCTTGATGAAGATGAGGAACAGCAGGAAGAAGAGCGAAAAGCTGCCGACGGTGATGGCGCCTTCCACCCAGGTCGGCTCGTAGAGCCCGGCCCAGTTGGCCGGGTCGAAGTCGTGCGACAGCGACGTGACGATGATGACGAAGCGCTCCAGCCACATCCCGATGTTGACGAAGATCGAGATGACGAACAGGGCGGCCAGGTTCGTCCGCACGCGCTTGAAGAAGAGCACCAGCGGAATGACGACGTTGCAGGCGAGCATGCCCCAGGAGAAGAGGCGGTACTCGCCGAACATCCGGTTGTAGAACGTCCCCTGCTCGAACGGGTTGCCGCTGTACCAGGCGACGAAGAACTCGGTCAGGTAGGCGTAGCCGACGATGAGAGAGGTGACGATGATCAGCTTGGCCAGGTTCTCGAAGTGCCGGATGGTGATGTACTCCTCGATCCCCAGCAGCTTGC
>WTGR01000847.1 GCA_011523485.1 Acidobacteriota bacterium | reverse complement strand
GCTGGAACCTGCACGCGGCCGGCCCGCGCGGGCGCGACCTCTGCTCGCTGACCGGCTCGTTCTTCCCCTTCGCCCGCACGGCCGCGGAGCGGGAGGCCAACGGGGATCCGCGGTTGTCGCTGGAGGAACGCTACGGCGACCACGCCGGCTTCGTCGCCGCCGTCCGGCGCGCCGCCGGCGAGTCGGTCGCGCGCCGGCTGCTGCTGCCCGAGGACGCCGAGGTGCTGATCCGGATGGCAGAGGAGAGCGACGTCCTACGGTAGCAGGTGCCCGGGCTACGATCGAGGTGGCGACCCTGCGATGCACTTGGTGGAGCCGCAGAGAGTCCTGTCTTATATGTCCTGCAGCCTCGCTCGAGCGCACAGGCCTGCACTCGGCGCAGCCCGGGGAGCGGTTGGAGGCGTTGACAAGTGCCCGATGCAGAACTTACGACTCTAGTCGTCACGGCAATTATAGCCGTCTCCGGCCTTATTTCGGCTATTTCCGCGGCGTGGAACGCGGCGGCTGCCCGAGAGACGGCGGAGATTGCTCGGAGGGAATTTGAGGTATCTAGCTAGACTACCAGAGTTGAAGGTTTCGAAACTAGCGGTCAAGCATCACAACGGCCGCCTCACTGTTGCCGGAGAGATCGGTGATACAAAGGGACACCACGCGATCTTGCTCAGCGTACAGACCGGGATCGAAGTGTGGGACCCTGAAGGTGACGATGATCAACCGTGCGTGTTGGCTCGTGAAGGTCAGTCTCGCAAACCCAAACGACGCATCTACGGCAATAGCACATATCCAATTCGGATTGGTACTCGTCTAAGCGATAGCGTGACCGAAGCCGAAATAGCGATATGGGTCAGGTACGCCTTCTCTGGTGCTCATGCGCTGTGGCGCCGGGAGGTTTGGGTGGCCAGCGCTACCGCAACGTTGGTCGGGTATGAATCTACGGTTGGCAAGGTTGAGCACAGGTTCTCGCACACCCGACGTGAAGAATACCGCAGTTCAAGCGGCATATGGAAACTCGCGAAGTGGCTGGAGAAATGCCGTCGGGAAATGGGTGGATGAGGTCCGGTACACCGCTGACGAGTCGGTCGCCCGCCGGCGGATGCTCTCGATGAGCGCGTTGATGCGCCGAACGATCCGCCGGTCCGTCTTCTGCCAGTACAGGTAGTCCTCCCAGGCGTGCCGGGAGAAGACGAGCTTCATTCCGGGAGCCTGCGCTCCACCCCGCCACCGGCCTCGATTTCTTCAACCGACTCCAGAAGACGCCGCGCGTTCGCCGGGCTCCTCAACAGATAGGCCGTTTCCTCGAGTCCCTCGTAGTCCTGCAACGAGAGCATGACGACGGCGCCGGCGTTCTTGCGCGTGATGATGACCGGCGCGTGATCGTCGCAGACGTGATCCATCGTCTTCGCGAGGTTCGCCCGGGCATGCGAGTAGGTGATCGAATCCATGACTTCGCCTCCGTCGATCGGTACAGAATATGGTACAAGTCGACGGAACCGAAGTCTCGAGGGCTCGACCATGCGATGGATCCACGCACTGACGGCGGCGGCGGCAACGGCGGCGTGCCTGGCCGCGACTCCGGCCGAGGCGCAGTACGGCGCGCCGGCCGACGGCGAGTGGCGCAGCTACGCCGGTGACAGCGGCAGCACGAAGTACTCGCCGCTCGATCAGATCACGGCCGACAACTTCGGCGACCTCGAGGTGCGCTGGCACTGGGAGTCGGTCGACTCGCACCTGGTCCACTCCACCCCCGGCGGCGACTCGCTGGTCGCGGCCGAGACGGTGTTCGACATCCTGCAGGCGGCGGAGCCGGACCTGTGGACCGCGTTCGACGGCGTGAACCGGACGCGCACGCGGCCGTCGATCCGCTCCCTGGTCGCGACGCCGCTCATGGTGGACGGCGTCCTCTACGTCAGCACGCCCCTCTACCGGGCCGCGGCCATCGACGCCCGGACGGGCGAGACGCTGTGGGTCCACGATCCGCGCGCCTACGAGTCGGGCAATCCGGCCATCGCGCAGTGGCGCCACCGCGGCGTGGCCTACTGGGAGAACGACGGTGACGCCCGCATCGTGTGGGCCACCGGCGACGGCTTCCTCATCGCGGTGGACGCGAAGACCGGGATCCCCGCGCCGGACTTCGGCGACAACGGCCGGGTCGATCTGATGGACGGCGTGCCGCGCGCCACCCGCGGCGAGCGCGACATCCTGAACCTGCTGCCGCTCTCGTCGCAGTCGCCGCCGCTCGTCATCCGCGACACCATCATCGTCGGCTCGACCATCAACGACCGGACCATCACCCGCGAGGCGACGCCCGGCTTCGCCCGCGCCTACGACGTGCGCACCGGGCAACACCGGTGGGACTTCCACACCGTGCCGCAGAGCGCCGACGAGTTCGGGTCGGACACGTGGCTGGACGAGTCGTGGCGCTACAGCGGCAACACGAACATCTGGTCGATGATGAGCGGCGACGAGGAGCTCGGATGGGTCTTCCTGCCGATCGGCACCCCGACGAACGACTACTACGGCGGGCACCGGCTCGGCGACAACCTCTTCGCCGAGAGCATCGTGGCGGTCGACGTCGAGACCGGGCAGCGGCAGTGGCACTTCCAGACCATCCACCACGGCCTCTGGGACTACGACCTGCCGGCGGCCCCGAACCTGCTGGACA
>WTGR01000249.1 GCA_011523485.1 Acidobacteriota bacterium | reverse complement strand
GAGCTGACGCAGGAGCCGGTGCAGGCCAACAAGGCCATCGTCGGCCGCAACGCGTTCGCGCACGAGGCGGGGATCCACCAGGACGGCGTGATCAAGGACCGCCGCACCTACGAGATCATGACCCCCGCGGACGTCGGCGTGGAGTCGACGCTCGTCCTCGGCAAGCACTCCGGGCGGCACGCGGTGAAGAAGCGCTGCGAGGATCTCGGATACGAGCTGAGCCGGTTCGAGCTCGATCGGGTCTACCGGGAGGTCATCGCCCTGGCCGACCGGCAGAAGTCGGTCAGCGACGACGACGTGACGGCGATCGTGGCGCGTCTGCAGGCCGCCGCCCCGGTCGCCGCGGCCGGCCGGGGCGTGGCCTGAGCCTCGCATGCGCGCCAACATCGCGCTGCTGCCCGGGGACGGGATCGGTCCCGAAGTCGTTGACGCCGCGGCGGACGTCCTGCAGGCGGTCGCCGCGGGTCGCGGCCACGACTTCGCCCTGACCCGCTCGCGCTTCGGCGCCGCCGCCCTGCGCGCCGGCGATCCGCCCCTGCCGCCCGCCACGCTCGATACCTGTCTGGCGGCGGACGCGGTGCTGCTCGGCGCGGTGGGCGATCCGGCCTTCAGCGAGGGACCGCGGGAGCGCCGCCCGGAGACGGGACTGCTCGAGCTGCGCAAGGCGCTCGGCGTCTACGCCAACCTGCGCCCGGCGCGGGTCTGGCCGGGGCTCGAGGACGGGGGCTCGTTGCGGCCCGATGCCCTGCACGGCGTGGACCTGCTCATCGTCCGCGAGCTGATTGGCGGCATCTACTTCGGCGAGCCGCGCGGCCGGACGGACGACCGCCGGGAGGCGTTCGACACGATGCGCTACGCCGCGCACGAGATCGAGCGCATCGCGGTCGTCGCGTTCGAGAGCGCCGGCGGACGGCGGAAGCTGGTCACGTCGGTGGACAAGGCGAACGTGCTCGAGTCCTCGCGGTTGTGGCGAGAGGTGGTCACCGAGGTGGCTGCGCGCTATCCGGACGTGGAGCTCGAGCACCAGCTCGTCGATTCGTGCGCCATGCGGCTGGTCTCGGCCCCGGGATCGTTCGACGTCATGCTGGCCGGGAACCTCTTCGGCGACATCCTCTCGGACGAGGCCGGCGCGGTGGTCGGCTCGCTGGGGCTCCTGCCGTCGGCCAGCGTCGGGGGCCGGGGCGGCCTGTTCGAGCCCGTGCACGGCTCCGCGCCCGACATCGCCGGCACGAACGCCGCGAACCCGGTCGGCGCCATCGCCTCGGCCGCCATGCTGCTGCGCCACGCACTCGGCCTGAGCGACGAGGCCGATGCCGTCGAGACGGCGATCGGCGGCGCGCTCGACGCCGGCTGCCGGACGGCCGATCTGGCGCGGGAGGGGGAATCGTCGCTCAACTGCACGGAGATGACGCGCGCGATCATCGACCGGCTCGCTTCCGGATAGCCGGGGCTCGCAACGGCTCCGGAACCGGTAAACGGATAGCGGCGGGCGGGCGTCTTTAACGAAGGCAGGTCAAAAGGGGGGGGACTACGTGCCGAACCACGCCGTGAGAATCACTGCCCGGCACGCGGCGCCGTGGGTGCTGGCAGGCCTGATCGCATTGCCCGTCGCGGCGGTTCCGGTCGCATCGCTCGCGCAGCCGGCGGGTTCCGCTGCGATGGAGCACGCTTCGCCGCGGCACGGCGCCCTTGTCGTCGCCCCCTTCGTCAACATTTCCGCGGAGGCGGCCGACGACTGGATCGGGACCGGCATCGCCGAGACGGTGTCGGCCGATCTCGAGCGGCTCGACGAGGTGTCCGTCGTCGGGCGTGAAGCACTGCTGGACGAGATCTCGTCGGCGGGCGCCGATGCCGGGTGGACGGGGACCGGTGATGCGGAACGGGTAGTGCGCGACGCGAGCCGCCGGCTCGGCGCCGCGTGGCTCGTTGCCGGCGGCTACCAGCGGATGGGCGATCGGATGCGGATAACCGCGCGTCTGGTCGACACCGGCACGGGCGCCGTGGCGGCCGGCGTAAAGGTCGACGGTGCGTTCGAGGATCTGTTCGCGCTCCAGGACCAGGTCGTGCAGGAGCTCGACGCGGCATTCGATGCGGCGGCGAACGGCGGCGTGTATCCGGCCGGCAACGGCAATGGCAATGGGAACGGCTATGCAACCGGCGTGTTCGGCGGGGCCGCGCCGGCCGAGATCGGCGCGCAGGCGTCCGCGGCCGGGAGTGGCGGATCGGTTCGCGCGACCGGCCGGCTCTCGGGTCTACCCCCGCGGGGCGGGCCGCGTGGACCTGCGGGCAGACCGGTCGGACCCGAGGGCGCGCGCCTCGCGCCGGCCGGCGGTTCCGGACGCCCGGCGCCGTTGCCGCCCGCGGACGTAGCTGGCAGCGTGGTGGTGGGGGCGCCGGCAGAAAGGGGAAGCGCCCGGCCGGCTGCCGTCGGGTTGGCCGCCGCCGCCGGCATCCTCACCGGACGTCCCACGCTCCGTCCGACGCGCACGGACGTGCGCCCCGACATCGACGGCCGCCTCGACGACCTGGTCTGGCGGAACGCGCTGCGCATCACCGAGTTCGTCCAGGAGTCGCCGCTCGAAGGCGCGCCGGCGAGCGAGGACACCGAGGTCTGGATCAGCTACGACAGCGAGAACCTGTACGTGGCGGTGCACGCGCACTACG
>WTGR01000594.1 GCA_011523485.1 Acidobacteriota bacterium | reverse complement strand
AGTTTGGACGACGGTCCGGACCGCCGTCCACACTTCCTCGCTCGTCACCTGATCGTGGTGGCTGACCAGGTTGTCCCACAGATCCAGCGGATGCAGGCGCACCGATTGCGGCACGGCGCCGATGCGCCGCCGTACCTGTTTCAGGTTCAGCCGCCTCAGATCACGCCCGTCGTAGTACACCGCACCCGCCGCCGGCCGGTCGATGCCGAGCGCAAGGCGGAACAGGGTGCTCTTCCCGGCGCCGGACTCGCCGGCGATGGCGACGAACTCGCCGGGACGGGCGCGAATGGTGACGTCATCGAGAATCAGGGGTCCGTCGGGGTCGTAGCGGAAGGAAACCCGGTCGAACAGCAGGTCACCTCCCAGGTACTCGACCGGCTCACCTTCCACATCGGCCTCGGGAACCGCGGCGAGCAGCGGACGCATCTGGTCGAACGCCGGCAGCGTCGCGGCAATGGTCCCGAACGACTCGCCGAGCCGGGCAACGGCGGAGGCAAAGGTGACGAAGACGGTGTACACCACGAGAAAGTCGCCGACGGGGACGTTGCGGTCGACCGCCATCACCGCGAACAGCAGGACGCCGCCGGCGAGCAGCGGGAGGGCGGCGCCGAGAGCGCGCGCGTGTCCCTCAAGCGCGCCCAGGTCGAGCTCCGCGCGTTTCTGCTCGCGATAGTCCCGCGCCCAGATGGCGAACGCCGACCCCTCCGCGTTTTCCACCCGAAGCTTGGCGATGCCGCCCACGATCTGGAACAGCCGGCCGGCTACGCGGCGGGTGGCGCCGATCATCCGGCCGTAAGGCGCGATCTGACGGAGTCCCAGGATCACGGTGATCAGCAGCGACGCCAGGCTGAAGCCGAGCGCGATCGCCCCGAGGGTGGCGTCGTAGAAGTAGATGACGCCGAACACCGGAAGGAGGAAGATGCACGAGAGGAGGCTGTCGGCGACGGCTCCCTGCAAGCCGTCGCGAAGATTCTGGAACGTCATTCCCGACATCGCCACGTCGCCGGACGGATGGCGGCGCAAGACGCTCGGCGGGAGGCGCATGAGGCGGTCCCAGAAGGCGGCTTCGACCCGGGAAGCCCCGCGTCCTTCGAGCCGCATCATCGCCGCGCTCTGAAACAGGTGCAGCAGGGCGCCGAGCAGGCCGAACCCCGCCACGGTCGCGGCCAGGGCGTAGAGCGCGCCGGCGTTTCCGCCCGCCGTTACGTGATGGGCGACGAATCCGAGCGCGAGGGCGGGCACCAGTTTGATCAATCCGCCGGGCAGCCCGGCAGCCGTGAGCCGCGCCAGATCCCGTGCCGATCCGCGGAGGGCGACCCTGAGAAGGTCCGCCGGCTTCACGGCCTGAGAAGGCAGTGGCCGATAGAAGACCCAGGCCTCCTCTTCGAGTGCGCCGGCGCCGTCCGCGCCGATCCGCGCACTGCGCTTGCTGACCGGGTCGATTCCCCGGTAACGCCCGAACACTCCCGGCAGCAGCGCTATCGGCTGGCCGCTCTCGGCGCGGAATGCCAGCATCGCGTTGCTGTCGCCGCGCCACCATTTGTCCTCGACCCTGAGCGTCACGCGCCGGGCGCGCACTCCGGACGCATCGAGAATGTCCACGAGGCCGACGGGGGTATCGGCCGACGGCCCCGAACGGGCGGGAATCCTGAAGTCGATCCCCTCCCGGCGTCCGATGATCTGCAGGGCATCCGCGAGGGCCGTGTCTTCGACGCCGGCATCCCGGTCCAGCGGCAGGTCATAGATGTTGAAGAGCCGCTGCCGGGCGGCCTGTTCGGCCGAGCGGCGGCTCGCTGTCTGCGCGCGCTCGAGATTCGCAACGTCCACGGTCGCCAGCCGGCGGTTATGGCGTTCGAGCGCGAAAGCGGACGCGTGGAAGGAGTTGAGCGCAGACAGCAGCGCGCCCTCCTCCGCGAGAGTCCTGGTCGACTTGCCGGAGACGGTCGCTTCTCCGAAGAGGCTCAGCCAGCTCGTGCGCGTCAGGGGTATCGGAGCTACGGGCCGGCCGCGGCTCTCCGCGAGCTCCGCCGGGTCGACGATGCCCATGTAGAGGCTTGCACCCGGTGGGGGTTGGGATACCCATACCACCGAGCGGCGAACGGACAGCGTACAGGGAGTCAGGTTCCTTGTCAGGCCTGGTTCGGCAAGCGCCGTCGCACGCGGGAGGCGGCTCACAAAACGCGAAAGCGTGTCCGTAACGGCGCTCAGCCAGGTATCTGTCTGTTCCGCCAGCTCCGCGGGATCAACCTCCGACAACAGGGATGCCGGCAGGCGTTTCAGCAGCGTCCCGGGCGTGCCTTTGGCGATGACACTGAGCCGGGTGCCCTCCTCACCCTCCCCTTCGTCCGGTGCGACGCCCGGCAGCAGGTGTCCCGATTCGCGCCGCAGCAGATGCTGCGGCGCCGCGCGCTCGACGCCGTCCTTGAATTCGACCCAGAAGAGATTGACCGCACCCCGATCGATGAACCAGACGCTGTCCGGGTCGTCCAGTTTCACCGGCAGGTTTCCGGCGCAGGGCACGGCGGTACCGGAGCGGGCGGCGAGTGCGGCCATGGACGTGTAGCCGCTGCGGTTGTCGTGCATCAGCCTGACCTGATCAACCTGTGGTACGTCCCGTCCTGGTCCGCCATCAACGCGTCGTGCGTGCCGCGCTGCACTTCGACGCC
>WTGR01000393.1 GCA_011523485.1 Acidobacteriota bacterium | reverse complement strand
GACGATGTACGTGCACAGCGCGTACCCCAACCACGTGTACGCCATCGACCTCACGCAGGAGGACTGGCCCATCAAGTGGCGGTACACGCCGGTGCAGGACGACCGCGCCGTGCCGGTCGCCTGCTGCGATCTGGTCCATCGCGGCGTCAACTACGTCGAGGGCCGCATCCTGATGACGACGCTCGACGGACACGTCATCGCGCTCGACGCCGAGAGCGGCGAGGAGCTGTGGAACGTCAGGAACGCCGACCCGTTGCGGGGCGAGACGATGACGATGGCCGGCCTCGTGGTGAAGGACAAGTACATCGTGGGCGTCTCCGGCGGCGAGTTCGGCATCCGCGGCTGGGTGGCCGCCTACGCCGTCGAGTCGGGCGAGCAGCTCTGGAAGGCCTACAGCATGGGCCCGGACGAGGACGTCCTGCTGGCCCCCGACTTCAACGAGGCCAATCCCCACCACGGCGGGCCCGGCGACGGTACCGAGACCTGGCCCGGCGACCGCTGGCGGAACGGCGGCGGCGCCACGTGGGGCTGGTATGCCTACGATCCCGAGCTGGACCTGATCTACTACTCCACGGGCAATCCCGGCACGTGGAATCCGACCCCGCGCGAGGGCGACAACAAGTGGTCGATGACCATCTTCGCCCGCGATCCCGATACCGGCCTGGCGAAGTGGGCGTACCAGATGACGCCGTGGGACGCCTGGGACTACGACGGCATCAACGAGCACGTGCTGCTCGACCTCAACATCGGCGGGCGGGACGTGAAGGCGCTCGTGCACTTCGACCGCAACGGCTTCGCCTACGTGCTCGACCGCGCGGACGGCACGCTTCTCTCGGCGGAGAAGTTCGTGGAGCACACGAACTGGGCCGAGCGCATCGATCTGGAGACCGGCCGCCCCGTGGAGGTCCCCGAGAAGCGCACCCGGCAGGGCGTGAACACCCTGGACATCTGTCCTTCCGCGATGGGCGCCAAGAACCAGCAGCCCGTGTCGTTCTCGCCCCGCACCAGCCTGATCTACGCCGGCACGAACAACCTGTGCATGAACTACGAGGGCTTCGAGGTGCGCTACATCGCCGGGGCGCCCTACGTCGGCGCGAACGTGCGCATATTCGCCGGGCCGGGCGGCTACCAGGGCGAGTTCATGGCCTGGAACCCGGAGGCGGCCGAGAAGGTCTGGGGCATCACCGAGCCGTTCCCGGTGTGGACGGGTACGGTGGTCACGGCCGGCGACGTGGTCTTCTACGGGACCATGGACCGCTGGTTCAAGGCCGTCGACGCGAGGAGCGGCGACATCCTGTGGAGCTCGCGGCTGCCGTCGGGCTCGATCGGCAATCCCATGACGTTCCGGGCGCCGGACGGGAAGCAGTACGTCGCAATCTATTCCGGGATCGGCGGGTGGTTCGGCCTCCCGGTCGCGGCGGACCTCTCGCGCGAGGATCCGCTCGGGGCGCTCGGCGCGGTCGGCGCCGCCTACGACTCGGGGCTCGACAGGGTGACCTCGGTGGGCGGCACGTTGCACGTCTTCGCGCTCGAGTAAGGCGCACGGAGATTGCCGTGACCCGTACTTCCAGCGGCGTCCTCGCCGCCAGGGGCCTCCTCGCCGTCGGAGCCTGCGCGCTGCCGGCGGCGCTTGCGCTGTCGCTGGCGCTTGCGCCGTCGACGGGCGCCGTGCTCGCGCAGTCGCCGGAGCTGCGCGTCTGCGGCGACCCGGACAACCTGCCGTACTCGAACGAGCGGCTCGAGGGGTTCGAGAACAGAATCGCCGCGGTGGTCGCCGCCGAGCTCGGCGCCACGCCCGTCTACGCCTGGTGGCCCCACCAGCGGGGTCTCGTCCGGAACACCATCGACGCGGGGACCTGCGACGTCATCTTCGGGGTTCCCGAAGGTCTCGACTTCGTCCTGTGGACGAGGCCGTACTACCGCTCGGCCTACGTCATGGCCTACCGCGGCGACCGGGGCTACGACCTCCCGTCGCTGGATGCGCCGGCCCTGCAGGACCTTCGCATCGGCGTCCACGTCAACACGCCGCCCGAGGAGAGCCTCGCGCGGCGCGGCCTGCTCGACAACGTCTCGACCTACTCGCTGTTCTTCGACCCGCGGGGCGATCGGGACCGGCCCCGGAAGCTGCTCGACGACCTGGTGGCGGGAACGGTGGACGTCGCCGTCGCGTGGGGTCCGCTGGCCGGCTACGCCGCCGCGACGTCGTCGGACGTCCCGCTCGAGCTGGTCCCGCTGGAGGACGAGCCGGGGGTGCCCCTGTCCTTCGACATTTCCATGGGCGTCGCGAAGGGCAACGAGGCGTTGAAGGACCGGCTGGAGACGGCGATCGACCGCCGCCGGACGGAGATTCTGGCGATTCTGGAGGAGTACGGCGTGCCGCTAGTCTCCGCCGCGAGCGCATCCGGCGCCGCGAGTCGGAACGCCGGGATCGCAGCGGAGGAGGCGGCGCAACCCGAGCCTCCATCTGCGGCGGCGGCCGCCGTAGCGGAGGAGGCGCCGGCGCCGGCCCCCGGGCCACGGAAGCTGAACCCGTTCACCGGGAACGCGGACAGGGCCGCGGAGGGCAGGACGCTGTACTTCCAGGTCGGCTGCCAGGGCTGCCACGGCGGCGGGGGCGGCGGCGGGATGGCCACCTCCGTGATCGACGATGCCTGGACGTTCGGCAGC
>WTGR01000387.1 GCA_011523485.1 Acidobacteriota bacterium | reverse complement strand
AGGTGAAGCCCGGCTACGCGAACTTCGCGATTGCCGATCCGCCGCTGAAGCTGGTTCTCTTCGATCACCACCGAGGGCGCCGGCAGGACGTGCCTGATGTCCAGCGGTTCGGCCGAGGGCGCAGCTTCGAGTGATTGTCCCGCACACCTTGCTTGCGGAGGCCGACCGGCCTGCCGGATGCCCTTCGTCTTGTGGTCAGGGCCATGGTGGTCCTAAAATGTGGTCATGCAGTCCATCAAGGTTACCGAGCTCAAGTCCCACTTGAGCCGGTATCTGCGGCAGGCTTCCCGTGGGGAGAGGATAACCGTCAGGGATCGGGACAACCCGATCGCCGAGTTGGGACCCGCTCGCGGAGAGCCGCTTTCCTGGCGTGACCGCCTGCTGCGCGAGGGCCGGCTCCGGCCCGGGACTCAGGACTGGGGCGCTCTGAGAATCTCCATCATCGAGCGGCACGTGGATATCCAGTCGTCGCTCCGCGCCGTCCGCGAGGATCCCGATGAAGTACGTCGACGCAAGCGCGGTGCTCCGAGTCCTGTTCGTTGAGTCCGGGCCGTCGGTGCCGCTGCTGGCCGGCGACCATGTCGTGTCCTCCCGACTCATCGAAGTCGAAGCGTTCCGAGCCGTTGATCGCGAGCGGTTGCTCGGCGGCCTGAGCGATGCCGAGACGGCCATCAAACGCAAGGAGCTGACCGAGCTGCTGGCGATGACGGATCTCGCCCCCGTGGACGGCACGGTGCTCGACCGGGCGAAGAGTTCGTTCGCGGTCAACCTGCGCGCGATCGATGCGATCCACGTCGCAACGGCGGAGCTTCTGGCCGCGGCCGCCGACGGCGAACCACTGGAGTTCTGGACGCACGACGAGCGTCAGGCCACGGCGGCCATTTCACGTGGGCTGACCGTCCGCGGCGTCGGTGCCAGTGCTCGCGATTAGTCACTCGGGCGGGCAGTCGTGGCCGTACAACACGGGTTGCGCTACCCCCCGCCGACCGACCAAGCCCAAGCGCCCCCATCCCCACAAGGCCCTCTCGGCCGCCTTCTGCCGCAGCGTCGCCCAGCCGGGCAGGTCCGGCCGGATATCGATCACTGTCCTTAGCTGGCCCAACGCGACGGCAACGAGCATGCCGACCGCGACGCCGATCCCGACCGACCGCGCCGTGAACACTGCGACCCTCATTTCGGTTTTCCGTTGGTGTCGACCGCACATTCGCTCGATGGCGACCGGCTTCGACGAGCATACTGTAGCGTGGTGCGGTCAACAATGGCAGCGGCAGGAGGGTGAGCACGCCGCCACCCGAACCCTGCGCCGCCGCCGGGAAGCCTGGTGTCCTGCCCGCCCGGCCGGAAACTGTGCCGACGAGACGCGGCCGGCGGTGCTCGCGGTGCAGTGCTTGCCCCTCACGCCCTCGGGAGGTCGAGAGCCACGTCGACGTTTCCGAAGGTGCCCCAGTACCACGAGGTGGCGGCCGCGCTGCACATGGCTTGGCCGTGGAAACGGCGGGCGGTCTGGCCGGCGGTCTCATGGCGCTCAACAGCCACGCCAGCAAGATGGGTTCGCGTGCGGCTATCAAATACGAGCCCTGAACCGTTCTCCAACTCCGCCGCATCGATCAGCGAAGACATCTCCGTCCCATCTTGGTGGAATTGCGGAGGCGGTGCCGACGGCGACGGAAGAACCGATACGAATCCGCAACCAATCGCTTCTTCGTGATTGGTCATGGCGCCTGGTTGGTTTACGATCGCATTGCCCTTTACCGACGGCTTGGACGACGTGCACCCTCCCTCGCTGAGGACATTGCTGACGATCCGCACGAAAGCCAGCAGGCTCGGCCACGGAAGACCCACGGGCCGTCAATCGCCGGACGCCGGCCTCCGGCGACGATTTCGGGAACCCGCCGGGCCGCGATTTCCGTCACACTGTAGATGGATGTCCGAATCGCGCCCGCGCCGTCCGGACACCTGTTTCGCGCCGTCCTTCGTGCGGCGTAGCCGCCGTCGGCCTTCGCCGCGGTCGTGCAACGCGCCGTGAGTCACAAGGAGACCGCATATGGACCAAGTACCCAACATCCCCATCGACGTCTCGCGGGTGCGCCTGCCGCGCCTTCCGCGGGGCGCCGCCACGGCGGCCGTCGGCCTGATCGTGGCGGCCGTCGTCGCCTTCGGCGCGCTGTACCAGGTGCAGCCGGAGGAGGTCGGCGTCGTGCTCCGGTTCGGGCGCTACGTGCGCGCCACCGACCCGGGCCTGCGCGCCAAGATCCCGTTCGCGGAAACCGTGCTCAAGGTGCCCGTGCAGCGGCAGCTCAAGCAGGAGTTCGGGTTCCGCACGATGGAGCCGGGCATCCGCACGCAGTACGCCGCCTTCGACCGCAACGCCACCGAGGAGTCCGTGATGCTGACGGGCGACCTCAACGTGGCGGTGGTCGAGTGGATCGTGCAGTACCGCGTCGCCGACCCGTATCTCTACCTTTTCAAGGTGCGCAACCTCGAGGACACCTTCCGCGCCATGAACGAGGCGATCATGCGCGAGGTGGTCGGGGACCGGACGGTCACCGAGGTGCTGACGGTCGGACGCCAGGAGATCGAGTCCCGGGTCGAAGGACGTCTGCAGGACCTCGCCAACCAGTACGAGATGGGCATCACCATCGACCAGGTGGTGCTGCAGGACGTCAACC
>WTGR01000860.1 GCA_011523485.1 Acidobacteriota bacterium | reverse complement strand
ACCGGCGCAAGGAGGTCGCGGTGCGCCTGGCGTTGGGCGCGTCGCGCGGGTCGCTCGTGCGGAAGCTCCGGGGGCGCCGGCGTCGGTCTGGCGGTCTGGCTGCTCGACCTGCTGGTGACGGGCCGGTCGTGCTACAAGTGATCCCGGTTACGTACACGGACACGCCCACGCCCATGCAGCACAGATTTGCGCCGTCCTCCTGGTTCCTGACCGTCGCGTTCGTCGCCGGACTCGCGGTCCTCGGCGTCGCCGGCAGCCAACCCGCCCCGCCGGATCCCGAGGACCCGGAGCTGCGCGAGATCATCGACCGGGCCCTCGAGCGCGCGGCCTGGGCCGATGAGAAGGGCTTCGAGACGCGCTACCGGCGCGCCATGACCCGGCGGGTCCGACGGTTCGACGGGGACGGCGAGGTCACCGACGATGAGACGCTGCTCTACCAGGTGGAACCCTACCGGGGCGCCCTGTTCAGCCGGCTGACGGCCAGGGACGGCGAACCGATCGACGCGCGCGGTCGGCACGAGCAGGAGCGGCGCTGGGAGGAATTCCAGGCCGAGTTCGACGACCCGGAGAAGCGGGCGGCGCGCGAGCGGGAAGCAGAGGAGAACGAGATCAGGTTCGACGAAGAGCTGATCGGCCGGTACACGGCCAGGCTGGATGGGGTGCGGGATTTGCGGGGCCGCCCCAGCTACGTCATCTCGTTCGAGCCCCGGCCGGGGAGGCTCCCGGTGCGCAGGCGGATAGACCACGCTCTGAACAGATCGCGGGGCGAGGTCTGGATCGACACCCAGACCTACGAGATTCGCCCAAGTCAGCTTTCAGTTGATGGATCGCGTGCGCCTCTGGTGGGGCATCCTCGGCTCCATCTCCGACGCCACCGGTCGCCTCGAACGCCGGCCCGTCGCCGGCGACGTCTGGCTGGACACCGACTTCGAGGTCTACTTCCACGTCCGGGTTCTGTTCCGGACCACCCGCCAGAACACGAAGACGCAGTGGAGCGGGTTCGAGCTCGCGGACTGAGCCCAACAGGGATTATGGGCCGCTGCGTGCCGCCTCCTCAACGACGCGCAGCTCGAGCCGCTTACCGACGGCAGCGAGCGCCTGCTCCAATTGATCCAGGCGCGAAGCATGGCGCACGTCGAGCACCCGGTCGACCTGCGGCAGGTGCCAGTGGAGCCGCCGTCCGAGCTCCGCCTTGTTGACCTGCCTTGCCAGCATCGTGTTGTAGAGCTCGACCTTCGCGACCAGAAGCGGCGGCAGCGACACGGTTGGCCCCATCGTCCCGTGTTTGGGCGCGGAAGGTGACGGAATCGGCTGCCGATGCCGCATGTACGCCCCGATCATGCTCGTCAGCGCATCGACGGCGCGTGCGAGGGCCTCGTCTTCGTCGTCGCCGTACGTGTGCGCCGGCAGATCGAGGAAGTCGACGAGCACTTGGCTGCCCTCCGTGGTCAGGGATACGGGATAGCGCCACATCGGAACTGCCTCCTACCTCCGCCCCTTCAGGCCGAGATCCTTCTTGATTGCCTCCATCGTGCCCACCGGCATATCCCGCTTCCCATGCATGGGAAGCGTGGACTTTCTGTCGCCGCGAAGAACGACCAGGTGGCCGCCGTCACCCGGTTCGAACGTGCATCCGTGCCGACTCAACCACCGCTTGAACTGGCGAGGCGTCATGGGGACGGGACGTACAGTTTAACAACACTTGTGGTTCTATGCAACAGATGTGCTGCGGGCGGTCCGCGAGCCTGGAGGGGCCGGGATTGTCTTCGTGGACTCACGGGCTGCTCCTGAACGGAGTCGCCGCGCGTTCGCACGTGCAACTCTCCGGAGCAACGGTTACCAAGACTGGTCGGATGTGCCGTCGCTGTCGACCGCATCGAACGGCCGCGCCTGGTTGGGGGTCAAGGCAGCGCGAACGCCCAGAACCCGAGTCGCGACGCGATGGCGACGTACTGCCGGCCCCCGACCATGTAGGTCATCGGCGACGCTCTCCACTCCTGGTTGATCTGCCGGTGCCAGACCGGCTCGCCGCTCCGCGCGTCCAGCGCGGCGAACGCCCCGCTGTTCTCCCCGAAGAACACCACGTCGCCGTCCGTCGACAGGACGCCGGAGAAGGTGCGCGCCTCTCCGGACTGCGCATAGCTCCACACCGTTCGGCCGGTCTGGATGTCGAGCGCGCGGATGAACTTCTGGTTCGGGGCGCCGTCCGGGAGCCAGGTCGTGCCGCCCATCCAGTTTCGGCCGCGCTGCCACTCCTCGTCAGTCTTCGTGTACGTGTTGCACGATTCGAGCGCCATCATGTAGAAGAGCCCGGTCCCGGGGTGGTAGCTCGACGACCACCAGTTGGTCGCGCCGTAGATGGCCGGGCAGGTGACGGTGCCCTCCTCGGTCGGGAAGGACTCGGGCAGGACGATGGGGCGCCCGGAATCGTCGAGCCCTTCGGCCCAGGTCTGGTTGACGAACGGCTCGCCGAGGAGGAACTGCCCGTTGGTCCGGTCGAGCACGTAGAAGAAGCCGTTGCGGTTGCCCTGGATGAGCAGCTTGCGCGGCTGGCCCCGGAACTCCTCGTCGATCAGCAGCAGCGGCTCCTGCGCGTCCCAGTCGTGGGTGTCGTGCGGCGTGAACTGGAAGTACCAGACCATCTCCCCGGTGCGCGGCCGGAGCGCCAC